>CAZXSG010000097.1:0-9390 GCA_964643185.1 uncultured Holophagales bacterium | reverse complement strand
CGCTCGGGCGGGAGGGGCGCCGGAGTGGCGTTGCCCCGGGCACGGCACTTACACTGCCGGTTCATTGTACTGGCCGAGGCGACCTCCGCGTTCGACGAAGAGACCGAAGATCAGATCGTTCGCACGCTCCTAGGTCTCCGCGGCGAAAAGACGATTCTCGTAATCGCCCATCGTCGATCCACTTTGGCGGCATGTACAAAGGTCTACAAGCTCGAGCGGGCTCCGGCAGGCAGTACCCTCGTTCTGCAGGGAGACCACCTTCGGCTGAGCGCATCGGATGGCGAGTTGGGCTGATGGTGTCGCGCCGGAGCAATGCCCCCTTACCCTACCTGTCGCGGAGTGGAGACTGAAATGACGAGGTCACCTGCCGTCGCGAGTCTCCTCTTCTCGTGTCGAAGCGGAGTACAACGACCGTGAGTATCCCGACCGTGAGCTTCGTCGTCATGAGCTACAACCATTGTGCGTTCATAGGCGACTGCATCGCCGGGATCCTACAACAGGACGAAGCGATTGATGTGGAGATCATCGTCGTCGACGATTGCTCTCAGGACGGTACAGAGGAGAGGGTTCGCTCCTTCGATGACAAACGCATTGTCTTCGTCCGCCATGAGAAGAACACGGGCCACGTCCAGACAGCCCACGATGGCTTCGCCCGAGTTAGGGGACGCTTTGTTGCGCGCGTCGATGCGGATGACCGCCACCTTCCGTCCTTTCTCGCGCGCACGGTGCCACTACTAGAGAAGAACGGAGACGTGGTGGCCGTGTACGGCAACAGTCGGATGATCGATCCCCTGGGGGAGCTGACCTCGGAATTCGATCAGAAGACGAGCGAACTTCATGGTGGTCGTGATCGTAAGTGGAGTGCATTTCTGCCGCTGCTCGAAAGAAACTTCATCTGCGCCCCTACTCTAATCGCCCGCCGGGAAGCGTGGCTGGAAACCCTACCTATCCCAGGACATCTGGCATTCAGCGACTGGTGGTGTAGCCTTATCATGGCTCGAAGGGGCGACTTCTGCTATGTCGATGAGCCGCTCGCAGACTATCGAGTTCATCCTGGAAACTCGCACGTTTCGACAGCAGCGGACGGCTCTGAAGAGAGCTCTGTCCTGTGGGTCCTCGATCACATCTTCGCCCAGGCCGAACTGGCCGAATGGCCGGAGCCCAAGGTCACGGCCCGAAATAGGGTACTGGCCTGTCACTACCGTGAGTTTGGCCGCAAGTACTTCGGGTTTCGCAACGCACGCGCGGCCCGCCGATGTCTGGCAAGGGCGTTCTCTCTGGACCCGTTGGCTTTTGATGCCGCATCACTTCGCTACTTGGTCGCGTCCTGCGTTCCTCGGCCCGGATACGAAGCCTTTAAGAAGCTGATACGGTAGCAGGCCCATTGACTGCTAAGGAGGTCGGGTTGAAAGGCAATAGGATCCTAGTGACTGGTACGGGCGGTGGAGTCGGTCAGAGCTTGCTCAAGGCGCTTCACGGGTCTGGGTACGGGGTGATCGCTGCGGATGGTGACGTGCTCGCTGCAGGTCTCTTTGCAGCAGAACGTGGCTATCGCATTCCTTACGCGAGTGATCCCGGGTTTGTCGACGCGCTCCTCGCAATCTGTTCGTCGCAGGGATGCGCGCTGGTATTTCCGGGGTTGGATGCCGAGTTGCCGGTCCTCGCATCCAATCGTCAACGATTCGAAGATGCTGGCGTAACCTGTGTCGTGAGTGATCCCGCTGTGATCCAGATATGCGACGACAAGCTCGAGACCAGCCGCTTCCTGAAGAGGCATGGCTTGCCTGCCCCTCGAACATGCGCAGCATCGGACCGATCAGCCTGGGGCGATGTGGGATTTCCCATGGTGCTTAAGCCAAGACGCGGTGGACGCAGGTCAATCGGCGTCAGGGTCGTTCGCGAAGCCAGCGAAGCCGAGGTGTTCCTCGCGGGCGTCGATCCTCGGAACTATGTCGCTCAGGAGTACATAGAGGGCGACGAGTACACATGTGGGACCGTAACCGTCGCTGGGCACTGTGAAGGAGTCATCTCCATGCGGCGAATCCTGAGGGATGGAGACACGCACAAGGCATTCGTGGAGACGGTCCCATCCATAGACGATCTCGTGCGGAGCGCAGCCGAGGCCCTAAAACCGTTCGGTGCTTGCAACTTTCAGCTCCGTGTTCGCTCGGGAGTCCCTATTGTTTTTGAGATCAACGCAAGGAGTTCCGGCACGACACACAGTAGGGCGCTGGCGGGATTCAACGAACCAAGAGCCATCGCTGACTATCTTATTAAGGGGCGGAAGCCCCTCTTTGAGGTCCGTGAGGTAACCATCTTACGGTATTGGAGCGAGCTCGTGGTCTCGCCCGAAAGGGTCGCGAGACTGGAGCGGGACGGCCACATTGAAAGCGACGGCAGCCGTCTTTTTAGAGCCGCGGAGGATTGTCCGCCGCCTGACGGCCCCTCGGAACCCTAGGGCCGCCTATGATCACGAGAGTGCTGCTGACGGGAGCGACAGGTTTTGTTGGCTCGTTTGTAGGTCCGGCTCTGAGAGCCGCGGGTTACGAGGTCGTCGCGTTCTTGCGAGACGTGGCCGTATCCCCGCCTTGGGCCACCGCAATCGTCGAGGGGGACCTAGACCAGCCCGAGACGTTCCTCGGAGCGACGCGGGCCTGCAACGCTGTGGTGCACCTCGCCGCGATGGTGCCAAAGTCGTGGGTCGATTCAAGCCTTGCGGACATACTGCTCCGGCGGAACGCCCTCGCCACGCTGAGGCTCGCCGAGGTCGCGAGAAGGTCAGGGCTTGAGCGCTTCGTGTACGTGTCGTCTGGCAACATCTTCGGCGATGGCGCAGAGGAGGCGCACGAGCACAGCCCGATCTACCCGGTCGACTACGCCACTTACTATCTCGCGAGTAAGGTGCTAGGGGAGTTCTATGTCGAACACCTCAGAAGAACGACGGGTTTGAGCGCCGCTACCCTCAGGATTTCGTCAGTCTATGGATTCGGTATGCCGAGCGGCTCGGCTGTCGGAGCGTTCATGCGAGTTGCTCAGGATGGCGGCGTCCTTGTTGTGCGGGATGGCGGAACGGCGATGTACGACCTCGTATGCGCAGCGGATGTCGGCCGAGCAGTGGTGAGTTCGCTTCAGACCAATGAAGTTGGACCGTTCAACATCGGAGGAGGTCGTTCGTACTCTGTTGCCCAGATAGCCTCGACCGTGGCTGCGCTTTACCACGACCGTGGTGCTCGAGTCCAGGTTGAGCCTCTCGGACAGGCCGCACCGATTCGAAGGGGCTTCCGCTCATTGGGTATTTCCCGCGCTCGGGCCGCCATTGCTTTCGAGCCAACCAGCCTTGAGGAGGGGCTTCGCCTTATGAGGCGGCGAACGGAGGAGCTGGATGAAAACGGCGATTTTCGGTGACATCCACGGGAATCTCCCGGCCTTGGAGACCTTTGTGGCCGCCACGCGTGGGACGGTCGATCGATACGTGTGCCTCGGTGACATTGTCAACTATGGGCCATGGGGTGATGAATGTGTCGACGTGGTGACGTCCCTTCCGAACGTCGTGGTGCTGGAAGGAAATCACGAGAGGCTGTTCCTCGGGATCGAACCAGTTGAGAGCGAACTTGAGCTCGTTCGAAGTTTTTTCCGCGTTGCAAGACCCCGATTCACGCGGGTAGCTTCGATCCAGGGTTTGCCGGTCCGCTATCGGCTCGGGAACTTTATGTGCGTTCATACGATCGGAGACGGTCAGCGCGTGTACCCGGACTCGCAAGTCAGCCTCGACGACAACTACGTAATCGGGCACACGCATCACCAGTTTAGGATCGTGTCCAGTGGCTATGAGCTGGTCAACACGGGGAGCATTGGGCAGAACAGAGCGCGAATCGACGAGATTCAGTATGTCGTGCATGATTCGAATAGTGGAGGGATTGAGCTGTTCACGCAGGCCTATCCGGTTGAGGTTCTCTTGTGTGAGATGAAGGCCCTTGGATACCCAGCCGAGTGTATCGAGTACTATTGCAACAAGCCGGGCGGAGGGAAGGATCCAGCGCCAACGACTGGAACCGTGCCTGGCCAGAGCCGGATCGAGTGAGGTTGGATGTCTATGATTGTTCGCTCCTTCAGCCAGCCAGTCCATGTAGGCCGGCCCAATATCGGCGACAGGGAAATGCTCCATCGACATTTGGACGAGATTCTCGACCGGCGCTGGCTCACGAATTTCGGCCCCGAATCTGATGCCTTTGAGAAGGCCGTGGCTAAACTGGCCGGTACTGATTTTGCCGTGAGCGTATGCAATGCGACGATCGGTCTCCAGGTTCTGCTTCGTTCGCTCGGTCTCAAGGGCGAGGTCATCGTTCCCGCCTTCACCTTCGTTGCGACCGCACACGCGGTGCTGTGGGAGGGACTGACACCGGTGTTTTGTGACGTTGACCCGCGAAGTCACTGCTTGGATCCGGATCGAGTGGAGGAGCTGATAACGCCACGAACGTCCGCGATTCTGCCCGTGCATCTTTGGTGTCGGCCCGCGTTCCCAGAACGCTTCGAGGAGATCGCATCACGGCGGGGTCTTCGCCTCATCTTCGATGCAGCCCATGCGTTTGGAGGTCGCTCAGGTGACCGCCCACTGGGGAGCTATGGTGATGCGGAGGTCTTCAGTTTCCACGCGACGAAGTTCGTAAACGCATTCGAAGGAGGAGCAATTACCACGAGCGATCCGAACCTCGCCAAACGCACGCGGCTTGCGATCAACTTCGGGTTCGCGGACTACGACACCGTGGTGGGACTCGGGACGAACGGCAAGATGCCAGAGATCTCGGCCGCAATGGGTCTTGTGTCGCTTTCTGCGATGAATAATGTCGTTGCAGTGAACCGCGGAAACTGGGAACTCTATAGGCGCCAGCTCCGTGACGTTCCAGGGGTGCGCCTTCTTGAGCAGAATGTCGACGAGAGCAATTGCCAGTACGTTGTCGTTGAGATCGACGCCGAGACAGCAGGGATTTCTCGCGATGCTCTCTCAGAATTTCTCTGGAGTCACAATGTACGAGCACGGCGGTACTTCGCTCCGGGCTGCCACCTGATGGAGCCGTATCGGAGCATGTATCCGGGGATAGGGGCACGACTGCCAGTGACGGAACTGCTGGCGCGGTCCTGCCTCGCGCTCCCCACAGGCACAACGGTGACCCCCGATGACATCTTGCTGATCTCGGAGATCATGCGTGAAGGAATTCCGGCAGCGAGGCATGGATCGGTTGCGACCCTATGATTCAGTTTGGAAACGGAGAAAGCTGCTCGCCGGGTGAGGCTCGTTGAGGCCGTGAGGTCGCAGTTCCGGGCGGGCGCTGGTCTGGACTCACCTCGTGTAGGCTCGCGCCATCGACGGGGACTGTTCGGCGCCAACTTCGCGGGCCGCTTTGGCCTACCGCGCGGAAGGGTTAGGTCTTTTCTGGCTGATATCGTCTACGCGCCTCCTACGGAGGTTGGCGCGCGGGTTGACCGGGTAGTGGTGTTTCCTGGATGCCGGCGAGTTAGTGGCACGGGCAGGCACTCGGGCTCGACGGAGCCTCAGGCGACGCGGTGTTCGGCGGCCTGGTGCGAGGTCTACTGGCGCCGTGGTCGGCGCAAGAGCGAAGTGTTGCAGTTAGGTGTTCCTCTCGGAGGCGGACGGCGCACGCTCTCGGATACCCCAGATGGACTCCGTCGATGGCACGACAGATCCTGGGAGCGCAGTCAGGGGCGGCGCAAACCGAATGGTGACGTTGGATGAAGGTGCTCCACGTTCCCTACTGTTGGCGCCCCGACCCCTTCGGTGGCACGGAACACTATGTTCTGGGCCTATGGCGAGCACTGCACTCCATTGGTGTTGAGGGAGTTGTTGCGGCAACGGGCTCAGCCCGCGCTCCTATCGTTCCAAACGAGCCGACCGCACTGCCGATCCACGTCCCCATGCCTACAGCGATCGAGTTTCGCCGGGAACTCTATGGCGAGGGAAGTGTCTCGATGGCTAGTAGGCTTGTCGAGATAGCTTTAGAGAACAGGGCGGATCTCGTCCATTTCCACTCGTCGACCAGGCTCGCGTCACTCTCCGCGGCACGTTTGTTGCGGGACAGTGGTATTCCATACCTCTACACATTTCACACTCCGACGTCGGTCTGCTTGCGAGGTGACCTCAGACTGGAGGGAGGGGACGCTTGCGACGGTGAGATGCAGGCGTTTAGGTGTACTCGGTGTTGGTTGGGTTCCCGCGGGGTACCGAGGCCGCTTAGCGATTTGCTGGCGACTACAAAGCTGCCGATTGTCGCCGGCCGCGGAGCGACGATTTCCGGGGCCAGGCGCCTTACCGAGAGCCGAATTCTTGCAGCGCGGGGCTTCCTCCAGGGAGCCGCTGCGGTTGTTGCTCTGTGCTCCTGGGGTGAGGAAGTTCTGCGTCGCAACGGCGTTGCACAGGAGCGCATCGTTCTGAGTCGACACGGTCTCGACGATGACCTTCTCGCTGCAGCCTCGGGCCTGAATCGGATCCCTGCGAAGGGCCCGCCGACCTTCGTATTCCTTGGCCGTGCTGACTGGCTAAAGGGCGCGGACGTCCTGGTCGATGCGGTCAGATCTCTCCCGGACCTGGATTTGAGGGTGGTGCTCTTTCTCGTGGTTCAGAGCGAGAAGGATCAGTCACTGGTTCGCAGCCTTCGAGCGCGTGCGAGCGGCGACTCTCGGATTCGGTTCGAGACGGAGGCCCCTCGGCTGCAACTGCTCAGTGCGCTAGCGGGATCGACCGCGTGCGTTGTCCCGTCGCGGTGGATGGAGACGGGGCCGCTGGTGGTACTTGAGTCGTTCGCGGTCGGAACGCCGGTGGTCGGCAGTAGATTCGGAGGCATTGCGGAACTCGTGCAGGACGGCCACGATGGGCTACTGTTTGACTTGGAGGACCGGGTGGGCCTGGCGCGCGCCATAGAAAGGCTTGTGATCGACCCGGGGCTTCGCGCTCGGTTGCGTAGGGGTGTGTCCAAGCCCCGCGGCATGGGTGCCGTGGCTCGCGAAATGGAGAGCCTCTATTCTCAGATACTGAAGGTGCAGGAGTGAGTCGCAGGAAAGTGCTGATGGCGGTACAGTTCACCGGTCCTGGTGCGTACCCACCGCTTGAGCACCTTGCCCTGCTTCTTGCGCGGCGCGGATGGCGTGTGGAAGTCCGCGGATACCGTATCCGAGGCGCCTACGATTTCGGTTTTGCGGAGCACCCAATGATTGGTGTTGAAATGCTTCCAAGCGCTGGGACCGGTTGGCGGCTCGCCGTGCGCTACACGGAGTATGTGGCTTGGGTTGCTCGAGAGGCCCACCAGATCAAGCCAGATTGGATCTGGGCTTCTGATTCGATGGGTGCCTTCCCTGGCCTGATGGCGGCCGCGGCCTGCAATGCTGAACTCGTCTATCAGGAACACGATGTGCCGGCGGAGGGACAGCCTGGCGTCTTTCGTACCGCTATCGGCGCATTTCGCCGCGCCGCAGCGAAGCGAGCGAAATTCTGTGTTGTGCCGGGAAGTGCTCGGGCACGGTTGCTCTCGGATGCGAATGCCCTAACGGAGGAGCCGCTTGTGGTTTGGAACTGCCCTAGGCGAGACGAAGTGTCATCCCCTCGGAAGGCGAGGCAACGAGAGAGGCCTCTGGCTATCTACTATCATGGAAGCCTCAGTCGGGAGCTGCTACCGGATTCATTGATGGGTGCGGTAGGTCTTCTGCGGGGAAGCGTTCATCTTGTCATTAGGGGGTATGACACAAGCGAAGGAGGGGAGGACCTCCGGCGTATCGAGAAATCGGTGGAGATGAATGGAGTTCGGGAATGGGTGCGTGTCGAGCCGCCCGTCTCGCGCGGGAGTCTCTGGCATCTCGTTGATTCATGCGATGTTGGACTTGCATTGGTCCCGACTCTACCTGCCAACCTCAACCTTCAAACTCTAGCGGGGCCATCGAACAAGGTCTTCGACTACATGGCTCGAGGGATGGGCCTTCTCGTGACCGATCGGCCAGAGTGGAGGGCCCTCCTCGCGTCTTGCGATTGTGCCAGATTCTGCATTCCAGAGAAGGTTGAGTCGATCGCCGAGCACCTCGACTGGTTTTTTCAACACCCGCTAGAGACGTGGGAGATGGGGGAATGCGGAAGGCGGCATGTGCTGACTGACTGGAACTTCGAGTCCGTCTCTGCTCCTGTACTGAAGCGGTTGACTGCCGATGGTTGATTTGGGCACGGTAGGGTTCGCGGTGAAACCACGTGGGCTGGCCTGGGCGCCGCGGAGAGAGGGAGAGCCAAGTGCTTGAAGGATTGAGTTTGTCTACCCTTCTCGGCCTGTGGCTGGTCTTTGCTTCGCTCTGCGTGTGGATTCGCGTGGGCCGAGGTCGGCCATCAAGTGGGCTTGTGGTTGTCTGGGTTGTTGGTTCGTGGCTCCTGAACTGGCTCCCAACCTACGTGCAAGTTCACACCGATGGTGGGGCTCCTCCGCCGGATCTGGTGGACGGGTTTCCCGTATGTGTTGTGGCGATTGGAGCTGGACTCTTTGGGATCATTCTCGCCGAAATGATCAGCTTCTCCCCGGCACTGCACTTGCCGATCGAGCGCGACCTGCGACGGCAAGAGGTTATTGCTTATCGGATTGGAATTGTCGCATATGTATCGACGACGTTCGGCATTCTTCGGTTTCCGACTTTTACCGCGATCTTCGGTACCGCAGCGAACTTGCTCGTGGTACTGGTCGCTTGGAGTCTGCGGAGGGCGTTGGGCCGAGGCTGGAGTGTCGTTGCCGCGGCCTGGCTGGCTGCGACGCTCGGATTTCCTCTGTTTACGACGATGGTTGCTGGTTTTATCGGCTATGGAGCTCTCAGTAGCCTCATTGTGCTTTGTCATCAGGTCGCGCTGCCGAGGAGGAGATTGTGGATGCTACCCGTCGGCCTGATGGCCCTGTATCTATCATTGTCGGTGTATGTGACGTATATGCGCGACCGAGACGCTATTCGCGGCCAGGTTTGGGGAGGTCAGCCATTCGCTGCGAGAGTTGAGGGGCTCGTTGACACATTCTCGAGGTTCGAGTTCGTGTCTTTCAACAACCAGTTCCACGAGAAGCTCATTGTGGCCCGACTCGATCAGGTGAGTTTTGTTGGGGCAGCGCGGCGGAACCTTGATCTGGGTATAGTCGACTATGCGAGAGGCGAGACATTCCTCAACGCACTCGTGGCCCTCGTCCCGCGTGTTATTTGGCCGGAAAAGCCGGTGTCTGCTGGAAGCGGGAATTTGGTCACGCGGTTCACGGGACAGCAGTTTGCGGAGGGCACGAGTGTTGGTGTGACGCAGGTCCTCGAGGGGTACATCAATTTCGGCGTTCCGGGCGTGCTGTGGCGCACGCAAACGATATCGACGTTCAT
>CAZXSG010000096.1:0-9424 GCA_964643185.1 uncultured Holophagales bacterium | reverse complement strand
TCACCAGCTCGTAGTCCTTCTTGAACACCACGATCAGCGCCGGCGCCGTCTCGAGGAACGGCTTGTGCCAATCCGTTCCGAGAGGCGCGAGCGCGAGGAGCCACGCGGGCGGCATGCGGTGCTCGTAGCTCTCCTTCTCTTCCTTCTCGGCCGCGATCCGGATGCGGGACTTCGTCTCGGCGTCCCTTACGATCACGAACCGCCAGGGCTGCCGGTTCGCGCCCGAGGGCGCCGTGGCCGCGGCCGCGACGAGCGCCTCGAGGACGTCGTCCGCCACGGGATCGCTCGAGAAATCGCGCACGCTGCGTCTGGCCCGCATCCGATCGCAAAACGCCCGCGCGCGGGAAAGCGACTCGTCGGCTGCGATCCGTTCGTGTACGAGGGGGAGGAATCTGTAGGTCTCGGCCATCGGCACAGTGTATGAAGAGAGCGGATGCTTCTCTTCCAGAGCGACGACGTCCTGGCCGTGGGCAAGCCGCCCGGGGTTTCGATGGCGACGTCCTCGCGGCCGGGCTCGGGCGACGCGGCCGTCGCGCGGCTCCTCGCGGCCTGCGGCCTTCCGCCCCAGGAGGGTCTCGGCCTCGTGCACCGGCTCGACGAACCGACCAGCGGTGTCGTGCTCCTGTCGCGGAATGCCGCCGCCCACCGGGCGCTCTCGCTGGCGTTTCAGGAACGGCAGGTCACGAAGGCGTACCGGGCGCTCGTGTGGGGGCATCCCGTGCCCGCCGCGGGAGTCGTGGACGCTCCCCTCGGGCGGGATCCCGGCGACGGCCGGCGCATGAAGGTGGTACCCGGGGGGAAGCCGTCGGTGACGGGCTACCGCACGCTCCGGCGGTTTCCCTCGGTGGCCGATCTGACGCTTACACCCGAGACGGGGCGAACTCATCAGATCCGGGTCCACCTCGCGCACCGGGGCCACCCGCTCGTGGGCGACGACCTCTACGGCACCGCGAAGAGGTCCCGCGGAGTGCGCGATCCCGCGCTCCGCGCGGCCCTGGAGGGGGCGACGCGTTGCCTGCTCCACGCCGAGCGGGTCGTGGTCCCGGGCCTCGGCGTCGACGTCACGGCCCCCCTGTGGCCCGACCATGAGGCGCTTCTCGGGTTCCTTGCGAGAATGCACAAAGGTTGATGAGGATGGGTGGCTTCCGGGATCTCCCGCTCAAGGGGAAGCTCACGCTGCTCCTCGTTGCCACCACGGTGATCGTTCTCCTCGTCGCCTGCGGGGCCGTCTTCGCGTCCTTCGCGCTCGCCTTCCGCCGCGACACCCTGCGCGACGCCGAGGTGCTGGCCGGCACGGTGGAGTTCGCCACGGCCGCTCAGATCGTCTTCTCCGACCGGGAGACGGCCCGGGAGAACCTCCGTTCGCTGCGCGGCCAGCCGGCCATCATCTCTGTGGCCGTCTACGATGGCGAGCGCCGGCTCTTCGCGTCGTTCCTCCGTGCCGGTGCCCTGCCGCCGCCCTCGCTCCTCGGCAAGGACGTGCCTGCGCGGGACTTCTCGCGCGAGAACCTCCTCGTCTCCCGGCGCATCACGTTCGACGGCCACGCCATCGGCACCATCCTCCTCACGTGGGACCTCGCCGAGGGCCGGGCCCGGCTGCGGCGCTACGGCCTCACGCTATCGCTCGTGATGCTCGTGGGCACGGGCCTCGCGTTCCTCCTCGCCGTGCGCCTCCAGAGGCTCGTCTCCGAGCCGATCCTCCACCTCCTCGAGGTGGAGAAGCAGGTCTCCGAGAAGGGCGATTTCACGCTGCGTGCAACGAAGACCTCGAACGACGAGCTGGGGCTCCTCATCGAGGGCTTCAACGAGATGCTCGAGCAGATCCGCGCGCGCGACGAGAAGCTCACCATCGCCAAGGAGCGGGCCGAGGAGGCGAACCAGACGAAGAGCGCGTTCCTTGCGAACATGAGCCACGAGCTCCGGACGCCGCTCAACGCCATCATCGGCTACGCCGAGATGCTCCAGGAGGACGCCCGCGAGGAGGGCGTGCCGCGCTGGGTGGGCGACCTCGAGAAGATCCGCGGCTCGGGCAAGCACCTCCTCGGGCTCATCAACGACATCCTCGATCTCTCGAAGATCGAGGCCGGGAAGATGGACGTCTCGCTCGACATCTTCGACGTCGGGCAGCTCGTGGCCCGGCTCCGCGAGACCTCGGACCCGCTCATGAAGAAGAACGGCAACAAGTTTGCCGTCGTGGGTGCCGAGAACGCTGGCGTCATGAGGTCCGACGAGACGAAGGTCTTCCAGGTGCTCCTGAACCTCGTTTCGAACGCCGCGAAGTTCACGAAGGACGGCGTCGTGACGCTCGAGGTCACCAAGGCGCGCACGGGGGAGACCGACACGCTGGCGTTCGCCGTGACCGACTCGGGCATCAGGTTCACGGACTCTCAGACCGCGAAGCCCTGCCCGCCGTTCACCCAGGCGGATTCCTCCACCACCCGGCGCTACGGCGGCACGGGCCTCGGGCTCACGATCTCCAAGCGGTTTACCCAGATGCTGGGTGGCGACATCACGGTGAAGAGCGCGCCCGGCCAGGGCTCGACGTTCACGGCGGTCTTCCCGGTGAACGTCATCAAGAGGAAGCGCGATTCCTCGTCGTCCACCATGATCGTTTCCGCGCCGGGCAGCCCGGTGGGCACGATGTCGTCGGCCACGCTCTTCGGCCGCCGGACGCCGTCGCCCGCGGCGGCCGCGAGGCTCGTCCTCGTGGTGGACGACGATCCGGTGACCCGCGAGCTGACCTCGACCATCGTGGGGCGCGAGGGATTCCGCGTGGAGACGGCCTCGAGCGGTCCCGAGGCGCTCGACAAGGCGCGCTTCTTCATGCCCGACGTGATCACGCTCGACGTGATGATGCCGGGGATGGACGGCTGGACGGTGCTCGCGAACCTCAAGCAGCACCCGGTGCTCTCGAAGATCCCGGTGATCATGCTGACGATCGTGGACGACAAGAAGCTCGGCTACGCGCTCGGCGCGGCCGACTTCGTGCTCAAGCCCGTGGAGCGCGAGCGGCTCGCGAACGCGCTCCGCAAGTACGGCGTCGAGAGCCGGCCCGGACGCGTGCTCGTGGTGGACGACGACGAGGCGATCCGCTCGATGATGCGTTCCATGCTCGACCGCGAGGGCTGGCAGGTGGCCGAGGCCGAGAACGGCAAGGGCGCGCTGGCCCGCGTGAAGGAGGCCGTCCCCGACGTGATCCTCCTCGATCTCCTCATGCCCGAGATGGACGGCTTCGAGCTCGTCGAGATGCTCAAGAAGGACGAGGCCTCGAAGAACGTTCCCATCGTCGTCCTCACGTCGCTCAGCCTCACCGAGGAGGAGCGGGATCGCCTCAACGGATCCGTGGACCGCGTGCTCGAGAAGAGCGCGCAGAGCTTCGCGGAGTTGGAGCGGGAGATCCGCACGTTCGTGAAGGCCCACGCCGGTCCGAAGGAAACGCCGAAGACCTCCTAGCTCCGGAGTTCCCGCACCCCCCGCCCGAGCTTGCGGCGGATGAGAGCCCGCAGGGTGGCCGCATCGGCGTAGCCCACCTCTCCCGCGATCTTCTCGAGGCTGATGTCCTTGGAGCGGAGGAGGTGGACGGCCCGCTCGACGCGCAGATCCTGGACGTACGACAGCGGCGACTTGCCGAGCACCGCGTCGAGCCGCCGCGCGAGCGTGCGCGGGCTCGTGCCGGCCGCGCTCGCGGCCTCCTCGAGCGAGAACCCCAGCGCGAGCCGCTTCCGGGCCCAGCGCTCGAACCGGGCGACGAGCTCGTCCTCGTGGCCTGTCTGGTCGGGAATCGCGTACGCCGCCTGCGACGCGCGATCGTCCACCAGCAGGTATCGGGTGGCGAGCGTCGCGAGCGACGGGCTCGTGCGGCGGACGAGCCAGAGCGCGAGGTCGAGGTGCGCGAGGGCGGCGCCGGCCGTGACGAAGCGGGGGGAGCCGACGACCATGCGCGATTCCTCGAGCGTCACGCGCGGATGGAGCTCGCGAAAGAGCGGCGCGAGCCACCACGTGGTGGTCGCGAGCCCGCCGTCGAGGAGCCCCGTCGAGGCGAGGACGAACGTCCCGGTACAGGCGGCCCCGAGGAGCGTGCCGCCCCTGGACCAGCCCGCGATCGCGTGCCCCGCATCCTTCACGTCGGGGCGCGAGATTGCCGCACGGACGTCCGGCGGCCGCTTCGCCCCGAGGGCCACCACGATCGCGACGTCGGGGCGGGGGAGCCGCCCGGCGGGCACGACGGGTACGGTCAGCCCTTGCCCGGTCTTCACGCGGCTCCTCATCCCCACGACCTTCACCTCGAAGCGGGCCGACCGCTTCCCCGTGGCCTCGGCGAGGTCGTTCACCGTGCCGAAGACGTCGAGGAGCGTCGCGAGGCCGGTGTCGAAGAGGCCGTCGAGGGCGAGCACGTGGACGCGCATGGCAGGAATGGTATCAATGTTGTCGTTCCTGCCACTCACACCGAAAGCCCCGCGACGTCAGCATTCGGGGGCACGTGGCTCCCCGGGAGCCGGAAAGGCGGAACTCATGGTGCACGACGTCAAGGTTGGACTTCTCGTACGTCTCGAGGCCAGACCGGGCAAGGAAGCCGCGCTCCAGACCTTCCTCGAGGGGGCGCTTCCTCTCGCAATTGCCGAGACCGGAACGACGGTGTGGTTCGCGCTGAAGATCGGGCCGTCGACGTTCGGCATCTTCGATGCCTTTCCCGACGACGAAAGCCGTGCGGCGCACATCGCGGGCGCCATCGCCGACGCCCTCCGGGCGGAGGGTCCGGACCTCCTGGCGGCGAGGCCGGTCGTCGAGCCCGTCGACGTGCTCGTGGCGAAGCTTCCGGGGTGAGGTGACGAGCCCTTTTCGGGTTCCCGGGCTATGATCCGGACGCCTGAGCGAGGGCTCATTCATTCCTCCCACCGGCCCAAAAAGCACCGACAAGGAGCAATCCCCGCCATGAAGTACGAAGGTCAGGCGATCGCCGTGAGATCTCTCGAGGACGGCTTCGCCGAGCTCGTCCTCGACCTCAAGAACGATTCCGTCAACAAGCTGAGCGCGCCCGTCCTGGCCGAGCTGGCCGAGGCCGTGGACGGTCTGGCAGCGGCCGAGGGGCTGAAGGGCGTTCTCGTGTCGAGCGCCAAGGACGTGTTCGTCGTCGGCGCCGACATCACCGAGTTTCTCGGCTATTTCGACAAGCCCGAGGAAGAGCTCGTGGCGTGGACGATGAAGGTGCACGCCACGTTCTCGAAGCTCGAGGATCTTCCGTGCCCCGTCGTGGTCGCGATCAACGGCTTCGCGCTGGGCGGCGGCTTCGAGCTCGCGCTCACGGGCGCGTACCGCCTCATGTCCACGACGGCCAAGGTGGGTCTTCCCGAGACGAAGCTCGGCATCTTCCCGGGCTGGGGCGGCACGGTGCGCCTGGCGCGCGTCGCGGGCGCCGACACGGCCATCGAGTGGATCGCCTCGGGTGAGCAGTACGGCGCGGCCGACGCGCTCAAGGTGGGCGCGGTGGACGGCGTCTGCGAGCCCGCGATCCTTCGCGAGGCGGCCATCAAGACCCTGAAGGACGCGGCCGCAGGCAGCCTCCCCTGGAAGAAGCGGCAGGACGAGAAGCGCGCGCCGCTCCGCCTCGACGCGATCGAGGCCGGCATGGTGTTCGAGGGCTCCAAGGCGTTCGTGGGCGGCAAGGCCGGCCCGAACTATCCGGCGCCCGTGGCCGCCATCACCGCGATGCAGAAGGGCGCCGGCAAGGGCCGCGACGCCGCGCTCGCGATCGAGGCCGCCGCGTTCGCAAAGATCGCCAAGACGCCGGCCGCGAAGAGCCTCGTGGCCGTGTTCCTGGGAGACCAGGCCGTCAAGAAGGCCGCAAAGAAGGCCGGCAAGGGCGCCCGCGACGTGAAGAACGCCGCGGTGCTCGGCGCCGGGATCATGGGCGGCGGCATCGCGTACCAGAGCGCGTCCAAGGGCGTTCCCATCTTCATGAAGGACATTGCCCCCAAAGCCCTCGACCTCGGCATGAACGAGGCCACGAAGCTCCTCGAGAAGCAGGTCGAGCGCGGCAAGTCGACGCCCGGCAAGATGGCCGCGACGCTGGCCCGCATCCACCCGACCCTTTCGTACGGCGACTTCGGCGCCGTGGACTTCGTGGTCGAGGCCGTCGTGGAGAACGAGGGCGTGAAGGCCAAGGTCCTCGCGGACGTCGAGAAGCTCCTGCCCGAGACGGCGATCCTCGCGAGCAACACGTCGACCATCTCCATCACGCGGCTCGCCGAGGGCCTCGCGCGCCCCGAGCAGTTCTGCGGCATGCACTTCTTCAACCCCGTGCCGAAGATGCCGCTCGTGGAGGTCATCCGCGGCAAGAAGAGCGGCGACGCCGCGATCTCGACGGCCGTGGCGTACGCACAGACGATGGGAAAGACGCCCATCGTGGTGAACGACTGTCCGGGATTCCTCGTGAACCGCGTGCTCTTCCCGTACTTCGCCGCCTTCAACATGCTGGTGAAGGAAGGCGTCGACTTCGTGCGCATCGACAAGGTCATGGAGAAGTGGGGCTGGCCCATGGGCCCGGGCCTCCTCCTCGACGTCGTGGGCATCGACACCTGCGCGCACGCCGACGCCGTGATGGCGCAGGGCTTCCCCGACCGCATGGCGCACGAGGGCAAGACAGCCATCGAGCTGATGTACGACGCAGGCCGCTACGGACAGAAGAACGGCAAGGGCCTCTGGGCCTACAAGGCCGACAAGAAGGGCGTTCCGAAGAAGTCGGGCCCCGATGCCGAGGCCGTGGCTCTCGTGTACGGCGCCGAAGGCCCCAAGGTCTCGGCCCTCACCGACGAGGAGATCGCCGAGCGCATGGTGCTGCCGATGCTCCTCGAGAGCTCGCGCTGCCTCGAAGACAAGATCGTCGCAACCCCCGCCGAGGTCGACATCGCGCTCATCTATGGCCTGGGCTTCCCGCCGTTCCGCGGCGGCATCTTCCGCCACGCCGACACCGTGGGAGCCGCGAAGCTCCTCGCCCTCTGTGAGAAGTACGCGCCGCTCGGACCTCTCTACGCACCCACCCAGCAGCTTCGCGACCTCGCGGCCGCGAACAAGAACTTTCACTGAGGACATTGACCATGCAGAACGCCGTCATCGTCGACGCCGTAAGAACCCCGATGGGCCGCTCCAAGGGCGGCATGTTCCGCGCGACGCGCGCCGACGTCCTCTCGGCCGCGGTGATCGAAGCGCTCCTCGACCGGAACCCCCAGGTCGATCCCGCCGAGTTCGACGACGTGATCTGGGGCTGTGTGCAGCAGACGCTCGAGCAGAGCTACAACATCGCCCGCTTCGCGCAGCTCCTCTCGCGCATTCCCAAGGAAGTCCCCGCTCAGACCATCAACCGCCTCTGTGGCTCCTCGATGCAGGCGCTCCACACCGCGACGATGGCCATCCAGAGCGGCAACGGAGACCTCTACATGGTGGGCGGCGTCGAGCACATGGGGCACGTGCCCATGACGCACGGCGTGGACCCCAACCCGCTCATGGGCAAGTCCACGGCGAAGGGCGCGATGGCCATGGGCATCACGGCCGAGTATCTGGCCCGGATGCACGGCATCGGCCGGGAGCTGCAGGACCAGTTCGCCGCCCGCTCGCATCAGCGCGCGCACGCGGCGGGCGTGGAAGGCCGGTTCGCGAAGGAGATCATTCCCGTTCAGGGTCACGACGCGAACGGCGCTCCGGCGACGTTCACGAGCGACGAGGTGGTGCGGCCCGACACGAACGTCGAGGGGCTCTCGAAGCTCCCGGCGGTGTTCGACCCGAAGAACGGCACCGTCACCGCGGGCAACTCCTCGGCGCTTTCCGACGGCGCGGCCGCGCTCCTCGTGATGAGCGAGGAGAAGGCGAAGAGCCTCGGCCTCGTGCCCATGGCGCGCGTCCGCTCCATGGCGTCCGCGGGCTGTGACCCGTCGATCATGGGCTACGGTCCGGTGCCGGCCACGCAGAAGGCTCTGAAGCGCGCGGGGATGAAGGTCGAGGACATCGACCTCTTCGAGCTGAACGAAGCGTTCGCGGCGCAGTCGCTGCCGGTCATCAAGGACCTCGGCCTCATGGAGGTCATGGACGAGAAGGTCAACCTCAACGGCGGCGCGATCGCGCTCGGCCACCCGCTGGGCTGCTCGGGCGCGCGCATCACGGGAACCCTTCTCCACCTCATGCGCGAGAAGAACAAGTCCACCGGCGCGTCCACCATGTGCATCGGCCTCGGCCAGGGCATCACGACGATCCTCGAACGTATGTAAGGGCTCTGATCGTGGGGGTTTCTCGATCCCCCCACACCCCCCACCGGGGAATTCGCTAACGCGTCGGTCGGGCCCCTCTTCGGAGGGGCCTTTTCCTTTTTTGATGGCCTGGTTTCCGTGCACAATCGCGCACCGATGCAGGGAGCGCTGGAGATGACGCGGCCGGGAACCGAGGAGGCGCTCGAGGATCTGCTGGGCTTCGCCGAGGGCGCTCTGGCAGGGCTCGGCGCGGATTCCTCGGCCACGTTCGCGATGCGCCTCGCGGTGGAGGAGGCCGTCACGAACGTCGTTACGCACGGTTACGCGGGGCGCGAGCCGGGGCCCGTCACCATCCGCATCGCTCGTGAGCCGAACGCGCTCCTGGCCGAAGTGGAAGACCAGGCGCCGCCGTTTCCCCCGGAGGCCGCTCCCGAGGTCGACACCTCGGCGCCGGCCGACGTGCGGGTACCCGGCGGGCTCGGCTGGTACCTCCTGCGGCAGATGGTCGACGGCCTTTCCTACGAAACGCGCCCGCCGGGGATCAACGTTCTCAGGCTCACCAAGAAGCTCACGGAGGAGGTCTGATCACCATGGAGATCGAAGTCCAGCATGAAGGCGACGTCGCCATTGCCGCCTTCAGGGGGAGCCTCGACCGGCTCACCGCGAACGAAGCCCTCCAGGCCCTCACCCAGCAGGTGCTCGCGGGGCACGCGAAGCTCGTCGCCGATCTCTCGGGCCTCGACTACATCTCGTCGAGCGGTCTTCGAACCCTGCTCTCCGTGATGAAAGACTGCCGGGCCAAAGGCGGAGACTTCCGCCTCGCGGGGGCCTCGCCCGACGTGAGCAAGGTGCTCGAGCTCTCGGGTTTCACCGGCATCCTGAAGACGTTTCCCACCCGCGACGCCGCCGTTCAAAGCTTCGCGTGACCGCACCGTCCGTCGCGCTGGTCATCGGGTCGGGCAGCGTGAAGTGCGCGGCCGCGCTCGGACTCGCGCGCGTGCTCGAGCGCGAGGGCATCGCGCTCTCCCACGTCGTCGGCTGCAGCGGCGGGAGCATCTACGCCGCGGGTCTCGCCCTGGGCTACGGCGTCGACGACACGGTCGAGGCCACCAGGAAGCTCTGGACGCGCGAGGTCACCTCGGTGAAGAACCGCCGGAACCTCCTCGCCATGCTCTTCCCCAAGACGT
>CAZXSG010000095.1:0-9470 GCA_964643185.1 uncultured Holophagales bacterium | reverse complement strand
CGGGAACCGCTTCGCCATCCACTCGCGGAGAGGCGCGGCGGCGCTCTCGACTGCCTCGGCGCCCTCGCCGTACGCGTAGAGGTTCATCCAGGTCATCACGGGACCGCCACAGTCGTGAGCGCCGAGGACGGCCGCTCCAAGAATGGGAGACTCCATGCGCACGACCACGGCGTGCGAGTCCGCGCGCTCCACGATTCCGGCGAAGGGCGGCAACCCTGCCCCGGATTCCACCCGGCTGCCCACAGCGGCACCCGACAGACCGAGCGCGTCCTTCAGCTCTGTGAAGGCACGGCCTTTCGGTCCTTCCGTCATGCCCGCGAGCTCCGCCATCGCGGCGTGCTGCCCCGCGAAGCCCGAGAGGTAAACGCGCAGCACCTGGAGGAAGGCCGGCCAGCCACCCTCGACGCCGTCGAGCTGGCCGTCCCAGTCGGAAGCGTCGGTGAAGAGACTGTTGACGAGCCGCACCACGCACGTGCCGCCGGAGCGTGCCTCCACGACGACCTCCGTTCCCAGAGGTGGCGCGCCGGGCACGTAGTTCGGAGCCTCGGCCGCGAAGCGGTGCGGCGGCTGCCAGGCGGTGACGACGCCCGGCGACTTCCCGCCGCCCATGTAGTGGGCCAGGGCTCCGCCATCGCGCTCCTCGATCTCGGTGCGCGTGAACCAGGCGGTCCAGCCGTTGCCGGTGGCAATGGCCTGCCACACTTCCTCGGGCGTGCCGGGCACCTCGATCTCGACCTGGATGAATCGCTTACCGGGTTCCTTCAGTATGGACATGGGGCTTCCTCCTTCTTCGTTTCGATCGGCATGGGATGCGCCGCCACCACGAGACGATGCGAGCGCCCGCCCGGCACCTGTGCGTCGTGGTATCGCGCGACGAGGTCTGTGACGGCGGCCGTCATCTCTTCGGTGAACGCCGCGCGCTCGGCGGCGGAGCGAAACCGGATCTCGGTGTCGAGCGCGAGAGTGGGCAGCCTCTTGCCCGTGTCGTCCGCCAGCCTCGCGAGCGCGGCCACCTCGCGCACGAGGCGGGCGGCCAGCGCGACGAGGTAGCGCGCGGAGAGGCGGTCTCGCGTCTTGTTGGGATCGCACACCGCGTGGCCCATGGCCGAGGGCGAGACGACGTAGGACGCCGCGGTGGCCTGCAGGAGCCGCTCGGTGAGTCCTCCCCACCGCCGCGCCTCGACCTGCTTCACGAGGCCGTGGGCCTCCAGGAGGCGCAGGTGGTAGTTCACCTTCTGGCGGGCGAGGCCGACGAGCGGCGCGAGCGTGGACGCCGAGCCGGGAGTGGCGAGCGCCGCGAGGAGGCGCGCGCGGATGGGGTCGAGCGCCACGACGGCCGCGGCCGGATCCTCGATGACGTCGACGTCCATGACCGGGATTCCAACATTGACAAAAACTCTTGTCAAGACTCTCCCGGCTCTCCTGGTACTCCGCGTTTGGTATCGCGACGTTCCCGAAACGGGTACACTCGTTCCCGAAATGGGAACGCAACGCGTGCAGGCGACGAGGGGGTTGGCCGGCGCCCTCTTCACGCCCGTCCAGCAGATTCTGCTGGGGCTGCTCTTCGGGCAGCCGGAGCGCCGGTTCCAGAGTGCGGAGCTGATCCGGCTGGCGGGCAGCGGGACCGGTGCCGCGCATCGGCAGCTCCAACGTCTCTCAGCGTCGGAGCTCGTCCTCGTTGAACGCGACGGAAATCAGAAGTACTACAAGGCGAACAAGAAATCGCCGGTGTTTTCCGAGCTGCGAAGTCTCGTGGCGAAGACCGTCGGCATGGTGGGGCCGTTGCGGGCAGCCCTCGCGCCGCTCGAGAAGAGAATCGCGGCCGCCTTCATCTACGGGTCGGTCGCGAAGGGCCGTGACCGCGCAGGGAGCGACATCGATCTGGTGGTGCTGAGCGAAGGCCTCGAGTACGCAGACCTCTTTGCCGCGCTCCAGGCCGCCGAGACGCGGCTCGCGCGACCGGTCAATCCGACCGTGATGACCCCCGCCGAGTGGAGGAAGAAAAGCGCGCAGCCGGACTCGTTCGCCGCCCGCATCGTGAGCCAGCCGAAGCTCTTCGTGATCGGCACCGATGATGACGTCGCCTGAGCTCGAGCGGTTGGCCGGACTCGGGCATCTGAAGAGGGAGCCCCCGGCGCGTGCGGAGATCGAGGGGTTGATTCGCTCTGCCGCCACGCGGCTGGACGATTCCCGAAACGAAGGCATCTCCCCCGACGGGCGATTCGATCTGGCTTACAACGCGGCTCACGCGCTTGCCCTCGCCGCCCTTCGCCTGCAGGGCTTCCGCTCGGACAAGAGATATCTCGTCTTTCAGGCACTGCCCCACACGCTCGGGACGCCCGTCGGCACGTGGCGGTTGCTCGCAAAGTGTCATGAGGTTCGAAACCGAACCGAATACGAAGGCGTGAACGATGCCGACGAGACTCTCTTGAAGGGTCTCATCGAAGCTGGTCTCAGTTTGCTGAGCGCCGTTCGGCAACTGCCTCTACCGCCAGATCCGCGAATCTCTCGCTGACCTCATGCACTCTCCGCCCGTGCATCGACGAGCACCGGCTCAACCGCGAGGCCCGGCACCCGACGGAAGTGCTTCAAGTTCCCCGTCACCAAGCGCAGCCCGTGGTGGAGCGCGGTCGCAGCAATCTGGAGGTCGGCATCGGCCAGAGGACGGCCCGCCGCTTCCAGCCCCGCGCAGATCTCGCCATAGACCCGGGCAACCGCCGCGTCGAACGGCAACACGGTCACGGCAGGCAGGATTCGACCTTCGATGTTCTTCAGGTGGCGGGCCCGTTCGGCGGAACGGAATGCGCCGCGGTAGAGCTCGCCCACTGTGACGGCGCTCGTGAACTGGTCCTCTCGTGGGATCCCGCCGAGCCACTTCACGTACGCCGGCAACGGCCTCTTGCGCAGCAGCTCCGAGATCGCATCCGTGTCGAAGAGCCAGGCCATCGGTCGCTTCAGTCGAGGGACGTGGGCTTCCGCGGCCGTGAGCGCTTCCGGCCTCCGACGAGGTCCACGAGCTCGTCCGATCCCTTCCAGCCGCCGGCGACGCTGACGAGCCCCTTCGCCGGGCCTGCCGCACGCAGGCGCTCGAGCCGGTCGACATCGCTCGAGGAAACCAGCGCAGCAACCGGCTTTCCGTGGCGAGAGAGGACGACGACCTCTCCGGTTTCGGCCCTGCGAACGAACTCGGCGAAGCGGGCCTTGGCGTCGGCGACGGACACGGCCTCTCTCATCGGAACCTCCGATCAGATCATACGGGTCATTTCGTCCACTCGCGGCGGACCACTCCCGGAGGGCGTCGTACTGCTCTCAAGAGGGACCCAGAAAAAGGTCGAGGCCGCCCTGGTGGGGCGGCCTCAACCGAAGGGTGAACCTCTTCCCGAGGTTGCGGAACTACTTGAGCGTCTTCAGCAAGAGGATGCCGATGGCCCCCACGAGCGCGGCGAGCGCGACGAGCCCGCGCGCATCGAGCATCGGGACGACCACCGGACTCGTCGACCCCCCCGTACCCGGCGGTGGGGTCGGAAAGACCCGCGTGTTGGTGACGACGGGCGTGGCCGTGGCCGTCCAGGTTTGCGTGGGCGTCGGGGTCGCCGTCGTCGTCGGCGTTGCCGTGACCATCGGCGACGTGACCGTTGGCGTCGGGGTGGGTGTCGGCGTCAGAGTAGCTACGAGCGTCGGCGTCATGGTGGGAGTGAGCGTCGGCGTATTCGTCGGAGGAAGTGTTGGCGTATTCGTGGGTGTGAATGTGAACGTACTGGTGGGCGTGCGCGTCGGCGTACTGGTCGGAGTGGCTGTCGGCGTGCTGGTCGGCGTGGGTGCCGCGGGCAGACAGAGGCCGCACTCGATGATGCTGTGCGGCTCGCCGCCCGAGCCGTCACCCGTGAGGGTGTAGAACGCGCACTGCGCCGTGATTGCCGTCGCGGGCGCGGTGACGTCGACGCAGAAGCTCCAGGAGCGTCCGGGCAGGATCTCACCCGGCCCGCCGTCGGTATCGACGAAGGTGACGGTCTGGCCGACGGCCGAGCAGGAGAAGGCCACCGGGTTCCCGTTGGAATCCGCCGCGTTCTGGGTGCGGCAGGCGACGGTCCAGCCGGCGGGATAGCCCAGCGCGACTCTCGTGAGCGCCTCGGGGCCGGGCGCCGAGGGACTGTCGTTGGTGCAGGTCCAGCACATGCTGGCCGTGCTCCCGGGGACGAATCGATCCGTGGTGGTGCATCTCGCACCGCGGATATCTGCGGAGGCTGGAGCTGCGAACAGGCAGAGTGCGACTACGGCAAGAAGTGCGCGATTCACAGTTTTCTCCTAGAAGTGATACGCCACACCGAGCTCCACGCCAATGGGATGGAGGTCGATGGACTGGCGCTGCTCGAGCACGGCTCCCGTGGGGTTGGTGTAGCGATAGGTGACGTCGGGTGCGTACCGGGTGTAGCGGGCGCCGGCGTGCAGGGACCAGGGGCTTTGGCCGAGGTGCCAGTCGAGGCCCGTTTGCACGCCCCAGGACAGCCCGCCCTTGGTGTCGAGCTCCAGGGAGCGGTCGACCACCAGGGTCGTGCGGCCTTTGACCGTGCTGTAGCCGACGAACGGTCCCGCGTACCAGTCGAAGCCGCTCTTCGGGGTGAGATGGATGTTGAGGCCGAGGCTGAGATCCCAGTAGCTCCGCCTGCCGCTTTCGGTGATGCCGATGCCATTCGCCCCGATCTCGAATTCATCGCGCAGCCGTGCGTGGAATCCGCGGGCCTCGACGCCGATGCGCTCAGTGAAGAGCCGCTCGAGGCCGACGCCGAGCCCGAAGCCGTTGTCATAGCCGTAGCTGGTGCCGGCCGGGCACGGGCAGGCGCCGGGATTCAGGCTTCCGCTCGTCTCCCCGCTGGCGAAGAGGTAGGACGCGAACGGCCGCACGATCCACTGAGGGGCCGCTTCGACCGGAAACACCTCGCTCTGGGGGACGGGCTGGTCGGGCTTTGCGACAGGAGGTCGCTCGACTTTGGGCACAGCGCGGCTCTCGCTGCAGGTTTCGGATTTTCCGGCACGCGGCTCGTCGGTCTTGCCGAGGAGCGCGAGGTTCAGGCACTCCCTCGGCACGAGGAACGTGTAGGTGGTGACCGTCTCGCCGATCGCGACCTCGTTGGTCACCGTGAAGGAGGTGCTCGCCCCGTACGGGTCGTCCCACGGTCCGGTCCAGGTCGATGCGCCGCCTTCGATGATCGTCCGAGGGCCGGCGGGTCCGTCCATCGTCACCCGCGCGCCCGGAGCGCTACGAACCTGGAACGTGCTGGTCCCGGAGGGCTGAAGGTCGGTCTTGACGTCGATGCTGCAGTCGGGCCGCGCAGCAGTCCCGGCGGCGGTCTTCACCGGCAAGGTGATCACGAAGGCCGGTGCGTAGCCAGGCAGGTCGACGCAAACGTTCTCGATGGTCCTGGCTTCGCCTTCTGACCGATAGGCCATCCACTCCAACCGCTCACCGTCACGCATCGTGCGCTCGGTGATGTCCCTGTCCTGGCGTACCGCTTCCAGAAGTGCGTCCGCCACGGTGTTGTCGAGGCCCCGGCCTGCCAGAATGCCCCGGATCGTCCCCGCGTTCGCCGCGAAGAACTGCTGGAGCTCCGCTCGCGTTCGGGTGTGCGTACCGCCCGGCGCGAAAGCGTTTTCCCCGCCCAGACGGGTGATGGTGTGCTTCCGGTCGAAGCCCTCACAGACACCCTGAGCAGCGGATGGCGAGGAGGAGGCCAGGACCATCAGCCCCAGCAAGGGGAGAAGCGTTGCCGTTCGTTTTCCGGGCTTCAGAATCGAGATATTCAACATGCATGGTCGCGGTCTGCAATTCGAAGGCCAGCAGAAGGCGGGGCTTCGCGAGCGAGCCCGTGGCCCTCCCCGGTAAGAAATTCGCCGGAGCGACCCCTTCTTACAAGTACGCTCGCGGCCGCGCAGAGGGGACCGCTGAAATGAGAATCCTATGACCGCGCCCGGTCGCTGGGAGGACGCGGAGGTCGTTCGGGGATTCTCGACGGCTGCCGCCAATGAGGTTCTCCTCGCCTACGTGAGGGGCGAGCTGGCCCTCCGGCCGGGGCTGACCATCCTGGATGTGGGCTGCGGGGCGGCCCGCAACGCGGTTCCCATGGCGGCCGCTGGAGCCACGGTGATCGGGACCGACGTGGCCGCACCCATGCTGGATGCGGCGCGCCTCCGGGTGGAGGCCGCGGGACTGACGGACCGGGTAACCCTCCTGAGCGCACCCATGGACGCCCTTCCGCTCGGCGACGCGAGCATCGACCTCGTGGTCGCGCACGGCATCTGGAACCTCGCGAGTTCCGCGGCTGAGTTCCGTCGCGCGACCTCCGAAGCAGCTCGCGTCGCCCGGCCGGGCGCGGGCCTCTTCGTCTTCACGTTCTCGCGCGCCACGCTCCCCGAAGGCGCCCAGCCCGTCCCGGGCGAGTCGTTCGTGTTCACCCAGTTCGCGGGTGAGCCTCAGTGCTTCCTGAGCGAGGAAGAGCTGGTTGCGGAGCTCCTTCGCGCCGGTTTCGAGAAAGACCCACCGGGGCCGCTCACCGAGTACAACCGCCCGGCCTCCGGCCTCACACTCACGCGCGGCGGTCCCGTGATCCTCGAAGGCACCTTTCGCGCCGGGCTCGCGACAGCCCGAAGGGAGACGTAGTGAAAGCACTGGCGATTCGCCGCTACGGCAAACCGATGGAGATGATGGAGCTGCCGCGTCCGGTGCCGGGCCCCGGCGATCTCCTCGTGCGCGTGCGGGAGGGCGCCGCGGCGAAAAGGCCCGCAGGGCTCGACGACGTGCAGGCGGCCTCGCTCCCCCTGGTCGGCCTCACGGCCTGGCAGGCCCTGGTCGACATCGCGCACCTCTCGGCAGGACAGTCGGTGTTGATCCACGCGGGCTCGGGGGGCGTGGGCACGTTCGCGATCCAGCTGGCCAGGCACCTGGCCGCGCGGGTGTCGACGACGGCGAGCGCGCGCAACCACGAGCTGCTGGGAGGCGAGACGCTCCTCCGTTCGTTCGAGGTGGTGAAGCGCGGGGGCGTGGTGGTGACGGTGGGCGGCAAACCCGACGCCAAGTTCGCGCTCGCCTGGGGGCTCAGCCTGCCGCTCGTCTGGATCCGCGGCTTCCTCAACCGCAAGGTGGACGCGGCCGCGCGGAAAAAGGGCGTGCGCTTCGAGTACCTCTTCATGCGCGCGAGCGGGCCGCAGCTCGCGGAGATTGGCGCCCTCGTCGAAGAGGGCGCCCTCCGGCCGGTGCTGGACAAGGTCTCTCCGTTCGAATCCGCGGCGGACGCGATCGCCTACGTCGAGTCCGGGCGTGCCGTGGGCAAGGTGGTCATCCGCGGCGCGGAGTGAGAGTGCGCGTCGAGGCGCTACTTCTTCGGCGCGCCGACGGGAATCATGTCGAACGCACCCTTGAAGTTCCCGAAGAGCACGCAGTCCGCGCCCGCTTCACAGGCCGTGGTGTGCTTGGCCTTTCCGTTCAGCTCGAACCAGGAGCCCGCGCCGAGCTTCTTCGCCGCGCCGGCGTCGACGCCGATGGAAACGGTGCCGGACACCACGACGACGTGATGGTCGGCGGTGTGGGTGTGGAGCGGCATGCTGGCTCCGGCGGGGAGCTTCAGGAATCCCGACCAGTCGCCCTTCTTGGAGTCGCCCTTCACGACGGCCAGCTTGCCGCCGTTCGACCCCGGCACGTCCTCCCACTTCAGCTCCCCGGCTGCCGTGAGCGTCGCCTTGCCGGCGGCTGCCTTTTCGCTGTGCTGCGCAGCCAGGACCGGTCCGCCGACGAGAGCGGAGACCACGACGATGAGTACGGCTTTCGACCGCATGTGAGACCCTCCTCGATTGAATTTCGAAGAGCCTATCAGCCTCGGCGCGCGGCGTCGATCTGGGCGACGTCGATCTTCCCCATCGTCATCATCGCCTCGAACGCGCGCTTCGCCTCGTCTCCACCCGCGATGAAGGCCTCGGTCAGCGTACGCGGGGTGATCTGCCAGGAGAGGCCCCAGCGATCCCGGCACCAGCCGCACTGGCTCTCCTGGCCGCCGTTGCCGACGATCGCGTTCCAGTAGCGATCCGTCTCTTCCTGATCGTCCGTCGTGATCTGGAACGAGAACGCCTCGGTCTGCTTGAACGCCGGGCCGCCGTTGAGCCCCATGCAGGGAATCCCCAGCACGGTGAAATCCACCGTGAGGACCTGGCCCTTCACGCCCCCCGGGAGTCGGCGGGCGCTTCGTGAACGGCGGTCACTGCGCTGTCGGGAAACGTCGCGGCGTAGAAGCGCGCGGCCCCCTCCGCGTCCTTGTCGAACCAGAGGCAAACCACGTTCTTCGGAATCATGGGGTGTTCTCCTTTCGGGATCCGTGCGCGGCGCCCATGGCGACGTCCACGGATTCGACTCTACGTCAGAGATCGTCGCATCTCTTCAGCGTGCGACGAACGGCACCGAGGTCGGGTCGTTCGTGGCGTTGTCGATCTTGGAGATCACCGCCAGCAGCGGCTCGCCCTCGGCGCGCAACGTGAGCCTGGCGCCGCTGACGGCGGACCCGGTGTAGAGCCGCAGGACGCGGTCGATCTGTACGCTCGCGCCCGCAGGGATGGAGCGCGAAACCTCGCCGAGCGGCGACCCGTCGGCTGCCGTGACCGAGAGCACCGCGTTGCCGTCGGCCCTACCGAGGTTCAGCAGCACGAGGTTCGTGCGGAAGCGCTCGTCCTCGGCGAGCCCGGCCGCGTCGGCCGAAGCGCCCGCGGGGATCGCCTCGTCGCGCTGGAAGGCGGCGAAGTCCTGGGCGGCGAGGCCGAACGGGCCGGTGGTGGCGGTGGCGCTCGACGCGAGCAGCGGGACGTCCGAGGCAACGCTCAGCGAGCCGGCCCCTTCGACCCCCAACAGAGCGCGGACCACGTCGCGCAGCGTGAGCGACGCGCCCGGCGCGAGCGTGAAGACCCTCTCGACGGAGAGCTGTGAGGCGCCGCGCGGTGTGAAGGCGATGCGGCCGTGCGCGGTCGCGCCCGCCGACGGGTTCAGCAAGCGGAGCATCGAGCTGTAGAAGGCGCCGTTCGCTCCCGGCGCCGAAGCCACTGCCGGCACGACGAGCTCGGCTGCGGCGCGCGAGAGTCGCGTCGCGAGGCCGCCGAGAGGGTCGTTGGACGGCGTGTTGGAGACCGCCGTGACATACGCATGGAGGCGGCCCGTTTGCACGCTCACCAGCAGCGTGATGCCGGAGCCGAGGTTCGAGAGCTGCCGCCACTCTCCTGCGGCCAGCGAGACGTCTGTGCCGCCTACGCGCTGCCCCGCGGCGTCCAGCACCGCGACGCTGGCCTCCGCCGCGTCGAGCGCGAAGAGGCCGAGGTTCGTGCGCGCCTCGGGGCCGGCGGCGCCGAAGAGTGCGCCGGTCTAGCCCGCCTGGAGCGCCGCTGAGGCAGGCACCGCCGGCAGGAAGAACCCGAACGTCCCGCCGCCCGCCGGTGAGGAG
>CAZXSG010000094.1:0-9552 GCA_964643185.1 uncultured Holophagales bacterium | reverse complement strand
CGCTGGCTCGCAGGGCCTTGAACGTGGCGGCCGAAGCCATCGGCAAGGACGTGGACGGTCTCGCCGAGCGTCGCGCGGCTCAGGGCCGCATCGATCAGCACCGGTACGAGGTTGCGATCCGCAAACTCCGCTTCCGAGTGCAACTGGCCGAGCGCCCGATCGACCTCACCTTGGTCGCGCCGCTCGCTCACCTCGCGGACACGGTCACGCTGCTTCTTCTCGTCAGATGTCGTGATCTCGAGGAGGTTGAGGTTAACCTCGTCGTTGCCGTCGGTGAAGGCATTCACCCCGACGACGATCCGTCGGCCGTCGTTGAGGCGACGCGCCAGCTCGAAGGCGGCGTCGGCGATCGCGCCTTGGAACCAGTTCGACTCGCACGCCGTCAGCACGCCCTCGAGCATCGACCCGTCGCCGAACTCCAAGAGCTCGGCGAAGATGTCCTCCGCTTGGTGCTCGAGCTCGTCAGTGAGCTCCTCGAAGGTCTTCAGGGTTGCCCCGTCATAGGGGTTGACGCTTTGGTAGGTCATGAGGTCATCCTCCTTGATTCGCTTCGCGCAATCGGCATGAGGCTCGTGTCCAGTCGTCTTGCTACGCTGGCCGCGTCGAATGCCGCCGATGCGCGCAGTCGCATTAGCGCCATATCCTCAGGCCGACCACGAGCTGAAGCTGATTCGGGGCGCCGCCTTCGCTCACGACGCGGGCGCGAGTCGCACCCAGGTTCTGCAGGTACGACACACCGAGATAGGGTGCGAACTCACGGCGGATCTCGTAGCGGAGGCGCAAGCCTAGCTCGACATCGCTGATGCCTCGCTCGACGCCGAAGGCATCGTCTCGCTGCAGCGCGAACTCCGTCTCGACGCGTGCCTGGAAGATCAGGCGCTGCGTCTGGAGCATCTCGAATGACGCGGTGAAGCGCCCCGACACGTGGCCCTTGCTGCTCAAGAAGAGCGCCGGCTCGACCTCGAAGCGACCAGGCGCGAGGCCCTGCATGGCCACGACGAGGAAGACGCGGGCGGGGCTGGCGCCTCGTTCATAGTGCTGCTCGACGCGCGCTCCAACCTGAAGGTCGAAGAATGGTGCGATCAATATGCCGTAGAGCGCCTGGAGGTCGGCGCTGCCGCCCGTACGTGTGCCCGGGTACAGCGTGCCTTCGCTTTTCAGCCAGAATCGCCCTCTGTCGCCGCCATGCCAGCCCAGCGCGTCCCAACGGAGCGCGTTCAAGCTCCCGATCCGCTGGTACTCCAGCAGATCGAAGAGCGCGTACGTATACGGCGCATGGTCGGCGACGGGCTCGGGCCAGGCTTCCTTCTCCGCGGTGCTGGAGGGCGTCGTCGGGGCTTGCGATCGGTTCCTTGCCTCGCCCTCCGCAACGATCGTCTGCGTTCCCGGCGTCTCCATTCCGCTCATCCCGGACGGAGGCTCCTTCGTGGGTGCCGCCGCTGCGGGTGGAGGCGGCCGGGCGGGCGTGGGGGACGGCCGAGGTGTGGGCATGGTCATGCCCGTCAGGGGAGCGTCGTCGTTCTGCTGCGCCCACGCGTCCGTGATGGAGATGCTCGCCGCCAGTACGGCGGCGGCGACCCGCATGACGAAGGCGGTCATGAGCGCGACTCCGAGGGAGCCGAGACCTCGACGACGCGGAACATCCCGAGCTCCATATGAAGGAGCAGGTGGCAGTGCATCGCCCACGCGCCTGGCGCGTCGGCGGTGATGGCGACGGAGAGGCGCTCGGCGGGCTTGACGCTGACCGTGTGAAGCAGCGGCTGGTTGGCGCCGTGCCCGTTCTCGAGCACCATCCACATTCCGTGCAGGTGAATCGGGTGCTCCATCATCGTGTCGTTGACCAGCACCAGCCGCAGCCGCTCGCCGTAGCGAAACGCAATCGGGGTCTTCGCCTCCGAATACTTCCTGCCGTCGAAGGACCACATGTAGCGTTCCATGTTGCCCGTGATGTGGAGTTCGAGCTCGCGATCCGGCGAGCGCTGATCATAGAAGGGCGTGACGCTCTGCAGGTCGGCATAGACCAGTACCTTGCCCGTCGCTTCGTCGAATCCCGAGCCCGGCTCGTCCAGGCGATTGCGCGCGGACATCGCAACCGCAGAGTTGCCTGCGCCGTGTCTGTCGGGGCCGTGCGGCACCGGCGGACTGCCGGGCAGGCTCGGCCCCATCAGCCTGCCCTTGGCGGCCTTCGTGCCACCCACTGTGGCGTCCATCCGCATCCCGCCCATGTCGTCCTTTGCGGAGACCTCCGGGAAGGCGTCGCGCTGCACGCCGGTGCCCTGCCGTCCCTTCTCGGCGGCATCCTTGCCGTGGCTATCGTGTCCAGCCACTTTCACGGCCGTCTTGTCGGCGTCCTTCGCCGCTACGCCCATGTCCATGCCTGCCATCCCTTGGTCTGTCTTCCCTCTCTCCATACCCTTCATATCGGGCATGTCCATTCCCATGTCGGCCATCGTCCGCAGGGGGCGGGGGCGACGCTCGGGAACGGCGGCGGTCAGCCCCGCGCGCGGGGCGAGCGTGCCGCGTGCGTAGCCGCTCCGGTCGAGCGACTCGGCGAGGAGGGTGTAAGCCCGATCATCGGGCTGGATGATGACGTCGTAGGTCTCGCCAGGTGCGATGCGGAACTCGTCCACCTCGATCGGCCGCACGTTCTGCCCGTGCGCCTGGACAACGGTCATCCTCAGCCCCGGAATTCGGACGTCGAAGTACGTCATGGCACCCCCGTCGATGAAGCGGAGGCGCACGCGCTCGCCAGGGCGGAAGAGTCCAGTCCAGTTGGACTGCGGCGACAGCCCGTTCATCAGGTAGGTGTAGGTGTAGCCGGTCACGTCGGCGAAGTCGGTCGGGTCCATGCGCATCTTCGACCAGCTCCAGCGCTCCCCGAGCGTCGCCGATAGCCCGTTGCTGCGCACATCGCGGAGGAAGCCGGGAAGCGTCCGCCGCTGGAAGTTGTAGTACCCGGCCCGCTTCTTGAGCTTGGCGACGATCGCTTCTGGCGTCTCGAAGCTCCAATCCGACAGCATCACGACGTAGTCGCGGTCGTACGGGAACGGATCCGGCTCGATGGGGTCGATGATCAGCGGAAAGTAGAGGCCGAGCAGCTCCTGCCCGCCCGAGTGGCTGTGCGCCCAGTAGGTGCCGCTCTGTTTGACCGGGAAACGGTATTCGAACACGGATTGCGGTTGGATGCCCGCGAAGCTGACGCCCGGGACGCCATCCATCCCGGGCGGCAGGAGGAGTCCGTGCCAGTGAATCGACGTGACCTCCGTGAGTCGGTTGCTGACACGGATGATCGCGTCCCGTCCTTCGCGCAGGCGGAGGAGCGGCCCCGGCACCGTTCCGTTCGCAGCAATGGCCCGCCCTTCCCGTCCGTCGACGTCGAAACGCAGCGGTGCAATCTCCAGGCCGAAGACTCCCTCATGCTGGGGCGCGAGGGCTCCGCTCTCGCCATGCGTCCGGGCGTAAGCGGGGGCGAAGCGGTCGATGAGCGCGAGAGCGCCTACCGCACCGGCGCCCTTCAGATACCCTCTACGGGTCAGGGTCGTATGTCTCAAGGGGTTCGCTGCCTCCACACTCATCAGTGATGCTTGTAGTAGCCGACGCCGCGGATGTCGTTCCAGGACGTGGTCTGGTGACAGCTCTGGCACTGGTTCAGTCGAGCGGAATCACCGTTCTGGCCCGCAATCTTCTTCGAGATCATCTCGAAGTGCATCATGGAGTGGCTCGGGGGGGCCTGGTGGCATTGAGCGCATTCCGTGGAGCGCGGGGACGGATGCTGGAACTCCGGGATCGTCCACTGCGTCAAGGTGTGGCACTGCGCGCAGTCGGTTCCGAGGAGCCCGAGGTGACGGTCCTTTGTGGAATGGCAGCCAGCGCAATTGAGGGCCTCGCGTGCCGACCCGGCGTCGAGCTGGTCGGGTAGCCGACTGCGGAGCCACGTCTCCAGGGACTCGAGCGTGGCAGCGCTGGCGGCGTACGTCCGAGCCGCGCGGGCCAGCGTCCGGGCGCCTATCCCGGCGAGCGCCACGTGGTCCATCGTGACCGGGCGGATGGGCGTACCCTGGTGCTCGACGTGACAGGTCACGCACTCCTGGATGCTCGCGTGGAACGCGGTCGGCTGACGACCGAGGAGTCGCTCGTCGTTCGCATGGCAGGCCGTGCACTTCGCGGCCGTGACACCGACGGTCGGTTCGTGGCACGAGGCGCATCGGGTTTCCAGGTAGGCGTGGCGAGGAGACAGCGGGCCCGGACACACCAGGTCTTGAACCACCAAGGCCACTCGGTGGGAACGCATCATGGCGAGCGGCGCCGCCGTTGCAACGGCAACGATGAGCAGGAGCCAGAGCACGAGCGGCTTCATCACAGCCACCGCAGACCGAAGTAGATGCCGGACCCAATGTGTAAGGCGAGGAGCAGGTAGAGGATCACGGAGAGGACGATGTGCAGCTTCAGAGAAACGCTGAACAAGCGCTTGAAGAGCTCGTGCGTGCGGACTGCATACTCCAGGTCGGCTACGGAGCCGGCTATGCGGGTGACGTCAGCGGCGGGACCGCCGGATGGGAGGGCGAGCCCCAGGGATGCCAGGCCGGCCACGAGGAGGGGCGATTTCGGAAGGGCCTTCATCTCAGCTGGGGAGCGCTCGAGCACACCCCAGGCACTGTCGAGATCTCCCCGGGCCGTCTGCAGCAAGAGCAGCTTATCGGTAATTTCATGTGCGGCATACCTGAGGAGATAGCGAGTCGTGAACCCGCTCACGACGACGAGCAGCATCGCTGCCGTGAGCGTGATACCGAGCCGGCTGTGAAACTGGTGACCGGTGTGAATGAGCGCGAGCAAGGGGCCGAAGATGCCGGCGTACACGTGTATGGCGAGAAACGTCTGCATCGAGACGTATCGCGTTACGCGAGCCTGAAGGAAGGGGACGCGCTTTACGATAGGGTACGCGAGCGGGATGAGCATGAGCACGGCTCCACCTATCCCGAACAGCGCCCCAATTCCGCTGCCCGGGAAGCGCGGCGAGCGGTGTACGAGGAAGCCGAGCCAGGTGAGCAGCAGCACGGTGAGGGTACCGGTGACGATGAAGCGTTCTTGCTCCTTCATGGCTACGCCTCGACCGCAATGTCGACCTTCGGCTTCGCCTGACAGGCGAGAATGATGCCGCTGGCCTTGTCGGCGGGCTCCAGAGCGTCCTCGACTGCCATCGCGACCTCGCCGGAGGTCATCTTCACCTTGCACACGCCGCAGGTCCCGACGCGGCAGGAGAATGCGATCCCGATGGCGAGCTCCTCGGAGAGCTCGAGAACGGTCTGCCCCACACGAATCTTCGCCGACTTGCCGTTCTTCGAGAACGTGACCAGCGGACCGGTCGCCGCGACCGTCGGCTTGACGGAGGTCCCGGCGACGGCCGGTGTCGGTTTAGGCGTGCCGAAGAGCTCGGTCTTCACCTGCTCCGGAGCGACCCCGAGCTCGGTAAGGATGGCCTTTGTAGCGTCCATCATCGATGGCGGCCCGCACAGGTGAATTCTGCGAGAAGGCAGATCGGGAACGGCCCCCGTGAGGAGCTCCTTCGTTATTCGTCCGCGGGGCCCGGTCCAGTCCGTTCCTTCAGGGCGAGACATCGTGACGGCGACGTGTAGTCGCGGGTTCGCCCGTTGAAGCGCGGGTACCTCGTTCGCGAAGATGAAGTCGCTCGGAGCGCGGCACCCATAGATGAAGTAGATGTCCCCAGGCCAGGATTGCTCGGTGAGGTAGCGAATGATGCTCATCATCGGCGTGATCCCCACGCCGCCGGCGATGAGTACGACGCTGTCCGCTTCGGTTCCAGTGAAGGTGAACCGGCCGACGGGTCCTCCGGACTCGATCGGATCGCCTATCTCGAGCAGGTCATTGATGTGACGGGAGACCGCGCCACGAGGCTCACGTCGCACCGTCAGCTCGATGTACTCGTGCTGGTTCGGGGAGGAAGAGATGGAGTATGAGCGGATCATTCTCGCGCCGCCGATCCAGAACGCGACGTTCAAGAACTGGCCGGGCAGAAAGCTGAATGGGAGCAAAGGGCCGTCGAGCGAAGGCAGCAGGCGGAACGTTCTGACGCTCGGCGTTTCGGTGACGATGCTGCCCACGCGGAGCTGCCCCTGCCAATTCGCCGAAACCGGCGCTGCGGCAGATGGGTCCGGGGCGGCGGGTGACGTGGCGGGGACCATCGAAGCCTTCGGAAGAGGTGATGGCTTATCCGGTTGCACGGGAGGCGTCTCCACTGGGAACGGGTCCGGTGGATGACCCTCCAGGTGGCGGAACTGCTGGCGCAGGCGGTGCGGAAGCTCCGGAAAGCGGCGGTGACGATCCTGGAGGCGACGCGTTCGGGTCGGGCTCGAGGCGCCCAAAAAGGGCCGCCGCGCGGCGCATCTTGAAGAAGTACATGCCGACCATTGCGAGCGCGAATCCGATGAGCAGCACCATCGTGAAGAGGTGAAAGGGCGTCACTCCGAAGAGTGTGCGTGGCTCGCCCGGCCGAACAGGGGACGCGAGGTTCATCTCGCGCTTGAACCAGGCGAGCGCGAGGTTGCGCGTCGCTGTGCCTTCCGACAGGAGCCGCCGAGCCGCGACGCCCGTTTCGAACTGGGCGAGGCCATCACGCATCTGCGCGGTGGCCTGTTCCATGGCCGCATAGTCTTGGTCGGATGTGGCCTCGGAGAGCCTGGCGAGTCCGGAGGACAGCAGAGCGGTTCCCGCGTTCATATGATCCTGGGCAAGCTGCTCGATTCCAGCCCGCTGCTGGGGCGTCATGACCCCATCAGGCAGCGCCATGAGCGAGGGATAGACCTCTTTGCGGGGGGGCGTGCCCATTTGCTTCATCATCTCGCCCATGCCCGCGCCCATGCCGCCTCCACCTAAGGGCTGGTTGCCGCTCATGGCGCCCGGGGCGGGAGCAGGATTCGTCATACCTGACGCAATGGGAGGTTGGGTCGCTCCCATGCTGCCTCCGGCCATTTGAGCCGGGTTGCCTCCAGCCGGCATGAGCATGCCATCCTGAGGCGCCGGGCTGGGTGTTCCGGCGCCTCCAGGAGCGGGGTGGTGCGAGGCATGCTCGGCGGCGCTTTGGCCACGCGCGGGTCCGGCCAGCGCCAGCGACGTAGCCAAGAAGGCGACCGAGAGCGGGAGGGAGCTTCCGCGATGGTTCATAGAGGTCTCCCGGATCTCATTTCTTCACGCGCTCATCCGGGCGAGGCGCGACGCTCGTGAGGACTACCTTGAGGGCACCTTCTGTGGCCGCGTTGCCAAAGGTGCCGTACGCCTTCATGATGTCGTTCAGCGCGAAGCGGTGGGTCACGAGCTTGCCCGGCTGCAGCTTGCCCGAGCGAACCACCTTGAGGAGCATCGGTGTCGTTACCGTGTCCACCAACCGCGTCGTGAGGGCGATGTTCCGGTCCCAGAGCTTCTCCAGGTGCAGCTCGACCGGCTTACCGTGGACGCCCACGTTGGCGATTCGTCCTCCCGCGGCAACGATGGCCTCGCAGATGGCGAACGTGGCTGGAAGGCCGACTGCCTCGATGGCGACGTCGACGCCGGTTCCGTCCGTGAGCTTCATCACGTGATCGGCGGCGAGTCCATCGGCGCTATTGATCAGAGTGGTGGCGCCGAGCGCATGGGCGACAGCCAGGCGTTTGTCGTCCACGTCGATCATGAAGATCGCCGCGGGTGAATAGAACTGGGCCGTCAGCAGAACGGCCAGCCCTACGGGTCCGGCGCCCACGATGGCGACCGTGTCTCCGGGCTTGACCTGCCCATTCAAAACGCCGCATTCGAAGCCCGTGGGCAGGATGTCGCTGAGCATGACCATGGACTCTTCATCGCCGTCGGCCGGGAACGCGTGGAGACTCCCGTCGGCATGGGGGATGCGCACATACTCGGCCTGAGTGCCATCTACGGTGTAGCCCAGGATCCAGCCACCGTGCCGGCAGTGAGAATACATACCTCGTTTGCAAAAGTCGCACTTGAGACAGGCCGTAACGCACGAGATGATGACTCGATCTCCGACGTGAAACTCCGAGACGCTGGCTCCAGCTTCCTCGACCACTCCGATGCCTTCGTGGCCGAGAATGCGCCCGTCGGTCACCAGAGGGAGATCTCCCTTCAGAATGTGAAGATCGGTGCCGCAGATCGTCGAGGTGGTGATCCGCACGATGACGTCGCCCGGATCCTGGATCTGCGGGCGCGGCTTGACCTCCCATGCACGTTTGCCGGGACCGTGGTAGACGAGCGCTTTCATCGTGGTGCGGGCGTCTGGCGCCGTGTCGCTCGTGGTAGCGGGCAGCTGGGAGGTCGTCATTGAACAGTCCTCATCGATCTGAAGGGCGGCATACGCATCGCAGAGACTATGGCTTGCCGGCGGCCATGGTTCCCATGAGCGCTTGATGCTGGTCGTGGGTGAGAGCGTTGGCCGCCTCGGCGACAGTGCGGACGAAGCTCAGTCGCTGCTCGGCCCGTAGCCTTTCGATCTCGCTGATCTTCGTCTGAACCCTCGGGGTGTCGAGCTGGTCGGCGCCGGTCAGGGTGTAGAGCTCCTGCTCCGCCTGGTCGATCTTGCGCTGCGCCGACGCGCGGTCGAGCATCGCCCGCTCCTTCAGTCGACTGAGCGTGAGCTTCTGGTCCGGCGTCAGCGTGATGTGCTTCGAATGGTTCAGAAAGAAGCCGGTCGAGCCGACGTGATACAGATGCGAGGTGCCGGGCTGTCCGGGCATCGCCGATGGTGGAGCGCTCATGGTCATGGCCGCCGTGCCACCGCCCGGCGCCGCGCCGACAGGCATTCCGCTCGTTCCGCCATTGGCGCCTCCGGACATGCCGCCCATTTCCCCCATGCAGCACATTCCCATCGCAGGGGCCGGTGCTGAAGGAACGGGGCTGCTGCCACCGGGCGGCATGGCGCCCATCTCGCCCTTGTCGTCCATCATGCCCATGCCGCCACCGCCTGCGGGCATAGGCGGTTTCCCGCCAGGTGGCATCGCGCCCATTCCGCCGTTGTCATCCATCATGCCCATGCCGCCACCGCCGGCGGGCATTGCCGCCGCTGGAGCGGGTGGGGGCATTCCGCTCATTCCGGAACCGGGGGCCATGCCCATTTCGTTTCTGTCGCCCATTTTGCTCATGCCCTTCTTCGGTGCAGGGCTGACGCTCATCCCAGGCCTGGCACCCGTCTTCCTGCCAGATCCGGCCTGATGGACGGCGGCTTCGAGTCTGGCGACTTGAGCTCGGAGCTCAGTCACCTGATCCTCCAGCTGCTTGCTCTGGCCGGCGGCGCTCGGCGGTGCGTGCTGTGCGAGAGGCTCGGGGGGGGCCTGCGAAAGAGCGGCCGTGGCTCCCGAGAGCAGGAGCACGGAGGCTCCGAATACCGCCACAGTCAGATTCGAGGGACGTTCCGGCGCGGGGTAGCCTTTTGGTAGAATGGTGAGCATTTTCGAGCCCTTCTCTCGGCGAGAAGGTAGCAGCGCGAGCCTGCGCGGTCTGTTCACTTCTGCTCAGAATGCTGCGATATGGCGGAGGATGCCCGGATCGCGG
>CAZXSG010000093.1:0-9609 GCA_964643185.1 uncultured Holophagales bacterium | reverse complement strand
GGGCGGATCAGGCCACCTTCCCGGTGACCGCCCTCCTGTCGCCGGGCGGCACGGTGCGCGTCACCGGAACGTTCGGTGCCGTACAGACGGCCGATGTCGTCGTGAACGCGGGAGCCGGGATGACCGGCGCGGTGAGCGGCCGGCTCGTCGACGCCCGCACGCAGTTCCCGCTGGCCGGCGTGACCGTGACGCTCTCGCCGGACACCGGCGTGAGCACTGTGACGGATCTGGACGGCCTGTTCACGCTGAACCCCGTGCCTCCCGGTAACGTGATCGTCTCCGTGCAGCCGCCGCAGTACCAGACGGTGACCCGGGCCGTCACCGTCGTCGCCAGCCAGACGACGAACGCGGGCACGCTGGCGGCCGAGCCGAACCCGGTGTTCGTGAGCGGCACCGTGATCGACCCGGATAACGGGGACCAGCCCCTCGAAGGTGTCGTGGTCCACGCCGTGAGGCACGGCACCTCGACGACGACGAACGCTCAGGGCCAGTTCGCGTTCCCGAACCTCCAGCCCGGAATCGAGGTCTTCACGTACCGCAAGGCCGGGTACTACTCCGAGGCGTCGACGGACTACTACATGGCGCCCGGCGGGACGTTCACGTCGGCGAACATGGACCTCCGCGCCGCACAGGCCTCCGAGCCGGGCCGCTTCGAAGGCCGCGTCGTGGATCCGCAGGGTGTCCCCGTCGCCGGGGCCTCGGTGAGCGTCTCCGGGGCGCTGCTCGCGACGACGGACGCGCAGGGCCGCTACACCGTGCCCGCGGGCAGCGGCGAGTACGGGAAGTACGCCATCGGGGTCGAGAAGGCGGGCTTCAAGCGGCAGGCGTCCCCGCCGCACACGGTTCCCCGCGGCTCCATACCCTGGCGGGTGAAGCAGGACTTCGTGCTCGTTCCGCAAGGGGCGACCGGAACCCTGAACGCGACGACGCAAGAACCGGTCGCTGGAGCTCCGGCGGCGGGCGAGAGCCTCGTCTGGGCGGCGGAGGGCCTGCTCCGTGTGGTGACGCCCGTGTCGGGAATGCGGAGCGCCGTCGCCCCCGCCGGACCGTTCTACGAGGATCCTCTCTTCGAGCTTTGGCTGCGCCGGGATCTCGTCGCGGGCGGAAGCGCCTCTGTTCAGGGCAACGCCGACCCGGTGGTGCCCGCCGGCCAGTGGGCGGTCGCGGGACGCGTCCTCCGTCGGGCCACGGGCGCGCCGCTCGTGGGCGCCACGGTCACGATCACGCCGCCCGCGGGCATGGGCAGCGTCGAGACGCGCACAACCGACAGTCAAGGCTGGTACCGCTACGCGGGCAGCGTCGAGGGCACGCATCAGATCAGCGTCGCGCCTGCCGGCTACGTCACCCAGTCGCGCGAGATCACGAGCCCGCTCGGCGGCTACAGCCGGTTCGACTTCCATCTCCAGGGCGAAAACGGGGCGGACGATGGTGCGCTCGTCATCGACACGCCCGGCCCGCTCGCCGTCCTCCCGGGTGAGATCACCCAGGTGACCGCGACGGCGACGTTCGTGAAGCCCGGCGACAGCATCCTCCAGGCCTGGGTTTCGCTCTCCGCGTCCGGGGTCGACAGCCAGACTCCCGTGTACGCGGCGAATGGTTCGCAGGTGACCGTGAACCTGGTTTCGAATTCTCCCCGCGGCGTCACGCAGACGATCACGCTGCGGGTCGTCACGCGCTACGGCGCCGAGATCATGGCGACCCGCGACGTCACGATGGCGCACGCGCTGGCCGTCGTGGAGATTCCGTCGCCGCTGAATCCGGGCGACGTCGTCAACGGCAACGTGATCCTCACGGGACCGGCCCTGGCGGGCACAGTCGTCACGCTCGTCAGTGGAAACCCGGCGCTCCTTTCCGTGCCGCCGAGCGTCACCGTGACCGAAGGTGAGGGCCTGGCCACGTTCCCGGTCACGGCCCACCCGTCGCCGGCCGGGGGCACGGTCACCGTGACGGGCACGTACGGAGTCTCCCGCACCGCGGACGTCGTGGTCAGCGCGGCGACGACCGGCTCGATCAGCGGACGCCTCGTCGACGCCCAGACGCGCTTCCCGCTCGAGGGCGTCACCGTCGGCCTTCAGTCCGGGCTCGGAACCTCGGCCGTCACGGATGTCGAGGGCGCCTTCACGCTGACCGCGCTCCCGGCCGGAAGCGCGACCCTCGTGGCGCAGGCGCCGTCGTATCAGAGCCACACGAGCCCGGTGATCGTCGTCGCCGGACAGACGACCCAGGTGGGCACGCTCGGCCTCGAGCCCGAGCGCGTGAGCGTGAGCGGTGTGGTGATCGATCCCGATGCTCCCGGGGGCGCGCAGCCGATCGAGGGCGTTCTCGTCACCGCGGTGCGGCACGGAGTCTCCACCACCACGAATGCCCAGGGCCAGTTCTCGTTCACGGGGCTCCTCCCGGGCTTCGAGGTCTTCACCTGGCGCAAGACGGGCTACCACGGCGAGGCTTCGGACGACGTCCGCATGGAGCCGGGCCAGACGATCACAGACCTGAACCGGGATCTTCGCGTCCTGCAGCCTTCCGGGAACGGGCGCTTCGAGGGCCTCGTGACCGATCCGCAGGGCCTTCCCGTTGCCGGCGCGACCGTGAGCGTCTCGGGTTCCCTGCAGGCGACGACGGGCGCCGACGGACGGTATGTGATCCCCGCGGCCCCCGGCGAGTACGGCGCGTACGCCCTCGGCGTGACGAAGGCCGGCTTCGAGAACGCGGCGTCCTCGCGGGTCGAGGCCCCGCGGGGAGACGTCCCGTGGCGGCTGATGCAGAACTTCACTCTCGTACCCGGGGTGACGACGGGAACTCTCGATGTCGCCACGATCGAGCCCGTGAGTGGCGACCCGGCCCCGGGCGAGAGCGTCGTGTGGGCGGGGAAGGGCCGCATCCACCTGAGAACCGTGGCCGGGACGTGGAACGTGGCGGTGCTCGCGGGGCCGCTCTACGAGGAGCCGCTCTTCGATCCCTGGCTCCGCAAGGACCTCCAGGCCGGCGCCGCGCTGGCCATCCATGGGGCCGGTCCGGCCGTCGTGCCCGCGGGCCAGTGGTCCGTGGCGGGACGTGTGCTGCAGCGGGCGAACGGGCAGCCCTTCGGAGCCGGCGCCGTCACAGTGACGATCACGCCGCCTTCCGGCATGGGAAGCCCCGTGAACGTCACGACCGATGCGGGCGGCTGGTACCGGTACTCGAGCGCGACGGTCGGAACGCACGGCGTGAACGTCGCCGCGACCGGCTACGAAACCCAATCGGTGGACGTGACCGAGCCGATCTCGGGCTACGTGCGTTCCGATTTCCTGCTGGAGCGGCTGGACGCTGCCGACGGTGGCTCTCTCACGATCGACCTGCCCGCTGCCGGAGCGTCGATCGCGGGCGAAGTCACTTCGGTGACTGCGACGGCCACATTCCTCAAGGCCGGGGACCACATCGTGCGCGCCTGGGTCGAACTGTCGGCGGGGAACGTGTTGAGCCAGACGCCCGTCTATGCGCCAAACGGTACGCAGGTGACCGTCAACCTCGCGAGCGAGTCGCCGAGGGGCGACACGCAGACGATCACGCTCCACGCCCTGACGCGCTGGGGCGCGCTCCTCACGGCCACGCGGGAGGTCGCGATGGCGCATGCCCTCGCGGCCGTTGAGATCGGCTCGCCCCTCAACGCGGGCGATGTCGTCCAGGGCCGCGTCGTATTGAGCGGGCCGGCTCCCGCGGGAGCGGTCGTGGCGCTCACCAACCCGTCGCCAGCGCTCCTGACGGTTCCGGCCAGCTTACCCGTTCCCGCCGGAGCCGATGAGGCGAGCTTCCCGGTCACGGCGCACCCGTCGCCGTCCGGCGGCACGGTGACGATCACGGCGACGTACGGGCTCGTGCACACGCAGGACGTCGTGGTCAACGCCGCGACGACGGGCGGAATCACCGGGCGGCTCGTGGATGCGCGAACTGGTGCCGGGTTCGCCGAAACGGCCGTGTCGATTCCCGGCGGTCCGTCCGCGATCAGCGCGCTCGACGGCTCCTTCACACTGTCCGTCGTCGAGCCCGGATCGCGGCAGCTCGGGGCGCAGCGAAACGGTTTCGTGCCGCTCTCCCGCAGCGTCACGGTGACTGCGGGCCTCACCAACGCGCTCGGGCCGGTGGCGTTCACTCCGATGACGGCGGACCTGACGATCCACGTGCAGGATCCCGGGGGCCTTCCCATCGAGGGGGCTTCCGTCGTCGAGGTGAACAGCGGACAGTCGTTCCTCACGAACGCGCAGGGAGACGCCCGCTTCCCGGCCCTGCCCGCCGGACTCGAGCTCTTCGTGGTGCGTGCCGCGGGCTTCGCTCCCGGGGCCCTGAACGAGGTTCCGATCCAGAACGGCGTCGTGCACGGCTTCCCGATCCAGCTCGCGGTGCTCGCGGCCGGCGCGGGGTCGGGTACGGTGACGGGCGTCGTCAAGGATCCCGCGGGTCTTCCGATTCCCGGGGCGACGGTGAGCCTCGCGGGCAGTCCCGAAGTCGCGACGGCGACGACGGGCGCCGACGGCTCGTACACGCTCGCGGCCCCGGCCGCCGAGTACGGCGACTACGTCGTGGTGGCCCGCCGCACGGGCTACGGCGCAGTCGCGTCGAACCGCTTCCGCGTGAACCCCACGGCCGAGCCGTGGCACCTCCACGAAGACTTCGTGCTGTCGCCTCTGGATGCCACGGCCACCGTTGCGGTCACGACGCGCGACGTGTCGGCGGCGTCGCTCGCGGCCGGCACCGCGTTCGTGTGGACGACGCCGGGCCTCGTCGAGATCAAGACGCCGGGCTCCGGGCTCCGCAGCGTCCAGGTGCCGGCGGGCATCCTGTACAGAACGCCCGCCGACACCACGACGATGCGGCGGAGCCTCGCCGCGGGTGCCTCTCTGCCGGTCGTCGCGGCCACGGATCCCTCGGCCACGCCGCCCGCGAACGGCTGGACGTTCCTGAGCCGGGTGCACCGCATCGCCACGGGCGAGCCGCTCGCGGGCGCCACAGTGGAGCTGCGGCCCCCGTCCGGAGCCTCCACGTTCCTGACCTCCGACGCCGAGGGCTTCGTCTACGGCACGGCTTCGTCTCTCGGCGAGCACCGGGTGTTCGGCTCGGGCCCCGGCTATCCGGAAACGGAGTCCGCCGCGTTCACGCCGGCCGAGAACACGCGGTGGGTACGCCCCGAGATCTTCCTCGCGGGCTCGGGCGACGCGGGAACGCTCGCGATCACGTCACCCGCGGAGGGAGGTCTCGTGACCTCGGCGTTCACGGTCACCGTCGAGGCCACGCTGCCGCAGCTCTACGACCAGATCACGAGCGTGCTCGTGGAGCTGTCGGACGGCTCGGTCGCGACCGCGGTGGCGTCGTACACGAACGGCGGCCGGAGCGTTTCGATCGCCGTCACGGCGGCGTTCGGAGGTGGTAGCCGGGTGCTCACCGTGAGGGCGCGGACGCCCTATGAAGCCGTGCTCGTGGCGACGCGGAACATCACGACGGAAATGCTCGGTGGATCCAAGGCTGTGAAGCTCTCGAGCCTGTCGCTGGCGTCGTCGATCGCGGCCGGAGGCGAGATCAAAGGCTCCGTGACGCTCACCGCGCCAGCCCCCGCGGGAGGCCAGCGCGTCACGGTGGAGAGCAGCCGGCCGAGGATCGGCGTGGTCGACCCCATCAGCTTCACTGTGCCCGCCGGCATGACGGAAGGGACTTTCGTCGTGCGCGTGCCGCGCACGGTTTCCTCACCCACGACCGTCACGATCACCGTCCGCGCGAACGGCTCGAACCGGAGTCAGACGCTTGCGATCACCGTTCCCGGTGGACCTCCGGGTATCGCCCTGCTTCCGGTGGAGAATCGATGAAAGCTTTCCTCGCGGTCGCGCTGCTCCTTTCGGGAAGAGCCCTGGCACAGTCTGCCGGGCCGCTCTTCGACAAGCCGTTCCTCGTGGAGCGAACCATCGAGGAAACCGCGGGCGGCGACACCCACACCTCGATGTCCAAGGAGTACTGGGGAGGCTCGTGGCTGGTCGCTCTTCGCGAAGGCGAGGACCGAACCGTCATCGACTTCGCGCGGCGCGAGATCCAGGAGATCTCCGTGACGAAGGGGACGTACTGGACGCTCAGCTTCTCGCGCATGCGGGAGCTTCGGGAACGTCTGCATCGCGCCGAGAACGAAGACGTCGCTCGTCCGTCGGCGCGCCCCGCGGACGCTCCGGTTCCGAGGATCGTCGTCGAGGAGCTGGCACCACAGTCCGCGCGGAGCGCCCGACCGGGTGAGCCCGCGGGTCCCACGCGGCGCGGCTTCAGAGCCCGCGTCGACTCGGCTGGCGGTGCCACGCTCGAGGCCTGGGTCGACGACTCGGTGGTGCTCGGCGCCGGCGCGCTCGACGCCCTTGCCGTGTTCGAGAAGGAAGCGCTGGGCCCCGTCGACGGGCGTGCAGAGCCCGGCCCCGGAGAGCTCGCGGACGCGGTGCGGCGAAAGGCCGGCGGCGCGCTGAGCGTCGTGGTGAAGCGTGAGACGGGGGCGAGTGCGGGTGCGGAGGGCGGAACGCCCGGAGCCGCAGCAGGTGTCCGCGTGGAAGACCGCGTCACCCGCATCACGCCCCTCGCTATGTTTCCCGCGAAGCTCGTCACGATTCCCGAGGGCCTGCGGCGCGTGGCGAGCCCGCTCGAGGTGATGGTCTCCTACGCCGAAGAGGAAGCCGCGCTCAAGAGGAGAGGCCGGTGAGGCGAGGCCTCGCGGTTTTCGATCGGCTCGGGAGGGCGCACGTTCTCCGCGGGACGGTGTCTCTCGTTCAGCTCTCCGCGCTTCTCGTCACGAGCCTCGTTCTCCCCACGCCGCAGGCCGAGGCGCAAACCGACGCGTGGGCGCTCACGCCGGGCCTCACGGCGCGCGCGGTGTTCTCCTGCGACGACCTCACGCTCAACAACGCGTCCTCGGCCGACTCCGCTCCCGATGCGGGCCAGGGCCACGTGGGCACGAACGGACGCATCGCGCTCAACGCCGCGTCCACGGTGCTCGGCAACGCGACGCCGGGGCCGGGCAAGTCCGTCGTGCGCACGGGCGGATCCACCGTCTCGGGCTCCACGACCCCCGCGAGCCTCGCTGTTCCTTGCGCCCCCATCAGCCTCACGGGCCTCGCGTCGACGCTGCCGGGCAGCAACGCGAACGCGACCATTCCCCGCACGACGCAGAACCGCGACCCGCTCTCGGGCCCCAACCGGACGGTCTTCTCCATGACCTCGGGCGACACGCTCCAGCTCGCCGCGGGCACGTACTACTTCACACGCTTCACGCTCGCGGGCGCCGCCAAGGTGTCCGTCGCGGGGCCGGTGCGCATCTTCGTGGCGGGGGAGATCCAGCTCGGCGGCGGCTCCTGGCTCAACCAGAGCGGCAACCCCGCGAACGTGCGCCTCTTCGGCAACGGACCGCGCCTCGAGCTCACCGCGTCGTCCGAGCTCAACGCGTTCGTCTATGTGCCCGCGGCGCAGGTGGACCTCACCAACCAGTCCCGCATCGTGGGCGGACTGTGGGCCCGTCGCGCGACGCTCAACGCCTCCAGGGTCACGAAGCGCACGGCGCTCTCGGCCCCCACGCTGACAATTACAGAGCCGGCGGAAGGCGCCACGCTCCCGAATCTCACTTCCGTCGCAGTCTCGGGTGTCGCGCAGGATGCGGACGGCCCCGTCACGCTCACGCTGAACGGCCAGACGGTCTCCGTGGGTGCGAACGGCGCGTTCACGGCGACGCTCGATCTCTCGTCCACGCAGCCGCCCGCGATCACCGCCGTGGCGGCGGATGGCGACGGCTTCACCACCGTCGTCGTGCGCACGCTCGGCAACTGTCGCCAGCCCTCCGTGCGTCTCGTGAGCCCTCTGCCCGGCGCGCTCCTCGGATCCCGCACCATTCCCGTCGCCGTCGAGGCGGACAGCGCCACGACCGTGACCGTGAACGGTGTGGCCGCGACGCTCGAAGCCGGCGTCTTCCGCATCGCCACGCTGGACCTCATGGGCGATGGCCTGCGCACGCTTCAGCTCAATGCGTCGAACGTCTGTGGCAGCGCCAGCGTCACGGAGACGGTCGACGTCGACACGCAGGTTCCGATCGTTGCCCTCGACACGCCGGTGAACGGCCTCGTCGTCGCGACCCCGACGCTCAGCGTGGGCGGTACCGTCTCCGACGCGCACCTCGACACCGTGACCGTGAACGGCCTTCCCGCGGCGATCACCGCGGGTCGCTTCCGCGCGGACCTCGCGCTGCAGCCCGGCCCGAACGCGCTCACCGCCGTCGCGAGAGACCGCCTCGGGAGGCCGACGACCTCCAACACAGTCACCGTGACGTACGCACCCTCCGCCGCGGACTTCACGCTCCGGACGGAGCTGCGCGGGCAGGCCGTGTTCTCGTGCGAGGAGCTGAAGATCTCAGGGAACGCGGGCACGGGCGCCCTTGCCTCGGTGGGCCCCGTGGCCGTCGCGGGCGACGTCGTTTCGGGTCAGGGCGTCAGCGTGGAAGGCAACGCGACGGTCGACGGCAACGCGTCGGCCGGTCCCGGCGCGAGCGTGCGGGTGCTCGGCTCGGCCCGCGTCCTCGGCCAGCGGCGCGTGCTCCCGTCCGCTCCCACCTGCCAGCCCGTGGACCTCGTGCCCATCGCCGCGGCGCTCGCGCAGACGAACGACAACGCCACCATCGGCCTCACCAACCAGGGGCGCAGCCCGCTCGGCGGCCCGGGCGGCACGGAGTTCACGCTCCAGCCCGGCGAAACGATCACACTCGCGCCCGGCGCGTACTACTTCACTCGCTTCACGGTGTCTCCGGGGGCGTCTCTTTCGACCTCGGGTCTCGCGAAGATCCTCTGTGCGGGGGAGATCGACTGGCGGGGCAGTCTCAACACCGCGGGCAGCCCCTACGACCTGCGCGTCTTCTCGACCGGCGCGGTGATGGGCATGCAGGGAACCGCGACGGCGCGGGCCTTCGTCTACGCGCCCGCGGCTCACGCGACCCTCACGGGCGGCGAGCTTCTCGGCAGCCTTTTCGCGCGCCGCGTGGAGATCCGCGGCGGCGCGCGCGTGGTGCGGCGCATGGACCTCGCTCCGCCGCAGCTCACGCTGACGGCGCCGCTGCCGGGCGCGGTGGTGGGCGATCTCCATCAGGCCGTCGTCGCGGGCACCGTGACCGATGCCGACAGCCCCGTCGTGGTGCGCGTGAACGGCCTTCCGGCCACGGTTTCGAACGGCACGTTCACCCGCACGCTCGACATGAGCGGCGTGCTGCCGCCGTTCGCGCTCGTGATTGCCGAGGACGCCGCGGGCCAGACGGCCCAGCTCCAGGCCTCGGTGTGCGACGGCCCGCCGCAGGTGGTGCTCGTGAGCCCCGCGCCGGGAACCGTCGTCGGCCAGCGCATCGTGAGTGTCGGCGGCACGTGCGGCACGGCCGACACGGTGCTCGTGAACGGCGTCGCTGCGACTGTGTTGAACGGAACATTCACGCTCGCGAGCCTCGATCTCGGCGGCGAGGGAGATCGCCCGCTCGTGATCGCGGCCAGCGGACCCTGCGGGCCGCGAACCTCGAACCAGAACCTCGTCGTGGACACGCTGCCGCCCGACGTCGCGATCGACAGGCCCGCAGCGGGTGCCTGGGTC
>CAZXSG010000092.1:0-9609 GCA_964643185.1 uncultured Holophagales bacterium | reverse complement strand
AGGGTGTAGAGGTTGGACTGCCAACGTTGCATGGACACGCCGTCACCCCAGTTGCCGTCCGGCCCCTGGAGGTCGAGAAGGCGGGAGCCCCACCCCTCCGTGGCGACCTTCGAGCGCTCAGCGGCAACCTTCTCATCGGATGCGTCGGTGAGATCGCGCAGTACCTGAAAGCGAATCGAGGGGTCGGAATCGAGCAGCCAGTCGATGACCGTCTTCCGTTCCGGCGGGGTGGGAGGACTCGACATTCCTCGGCTCTCCTCTTTCTGTGGTTCGATCCCAGCGATGCGACGACGATCGGGGCGCTTCCGTATCATGCACAAGGGTCATCAGACTTCCCGAAAGATGTTTCACCTGAGGGTTTCCATCGGCGCCGCGTTGGTCGGGTTCTGCGCCCTGGGCGCCGGGGCCGCGCGAGGTTCAGGTTTCCGAACTACCGTGCGCCCATTCGTTCGGTGAGGCTTCCGGGCCTGCCCGTTCCTGGAGCCCGTCTCTCGGCCTGGCTGCCGGTTCTCGTCACCGATTCGGCAGGCCGCGCGCGCGGGGTCTTCAGGATCCCATCCGGCATCGCCCACGTCGTCCGCATCTCTGCCGTCGCGGCCGACGGGAGCGCTTCGTTCTTCACGCTCCCGGTCTTCGTCTCCTCCGGCTCCGGCGGGAGCCTGCCGTGAGCGGGGCCCCGTTTCGACTTCGCAGAACGGCGAGGAGAAGTGGAGGCCGGACATCGGCCGGCATGCAATGGCGTTGCTGCGCAAAGGTGACTTTGCGCGCCCGACAGGTCACCTATGATCCGGGCGTGACAGGCACACGACTCGTCTTCATCCACGCGCTCGCGCTGATCGGAATCACCGGCCTGCTGCCTCCCACCACGGCCGCCGCCGCGCCCCCATCTGCCCCGCGACCAGCCCCCGCCGGTCCCGCTTCCCAATTGGTTGCCGCGCCGGCGCCTCAGCCGTTCACCGCATTCGTCCGCAGAATCCTCGAGGACAAGGCCGGCAACCTCTGGTTCGGCACCAACGGCGATGGTGTCATCCGCTACAACGGCACATCGCTTGAGTTCTTCTCGATCAAGCAAGGCTTCGGGGGCGTCGCCGTGCGCGGCATCGTGCAGGACAAGAACGATGCGATCTGGTTCGCGACCGACAGAGGCCTGATCAAGTACGACGGCGGAACGTTCACCACCTACACCACCAAGCACGGCCTCGTGCATGACGACATCTGGAGCATCGTCATCGACCGCGATGGCCTGCTGTGGATCGGCACGTTCGGTGGCGTCTGTCGATTTGATGGCAAGGTATTCACGCCCTTTGATCTCCTTCCGCCGAACGCGCCCGGGCCCAATCGCGGCATTCGGAGCAGCCGCCTCGTGTACTGCATCATGCAGGACAGCACCGGCCGCATGTGGTTCGCTACCGACGGGGGGGCGTACCTCTTCGACGGCAAGCAACTGACGAATATCTCCGAAAAGGACGGCTTGTGCGACAACTCCGTCAACTGCATCCTGGAAGATCGGCACGGCCGCATCTGGTTCGCAACGGATCTGAATGGCGTCTGCCGCCTCGATGGCAAGACGTTCACCCACTTCGGCGAGTCCCATGGCATCCGCGGCACCGAAGTGTGGAACCTGTACCAGGATCAGCGGGGCGACATCTGGTTCCCCGTTGAGAACGCAGGCGTGTACCGCTACGACGGCAAGACGTTCAGGAACTACAACGAAACGCACGGCCTCACCACCAACGCCGTACAGTGCACGTATCAGGATCGCAAGGGCCGCATCTGGCTCGGTGGCTGGCAGGGACTGTTCCGCCTCGATGGCGAAGCCATCGTCGCGGTCGGCAAGGATGGGCCGTGGGGCGCGAAGTGAGGGCTGACCCGCGCTCCCGTTCGATGTTTGATCTCATCGCCTGCGTGGCAGGACGGGGTGGGTCCCGTCCCGAGCTGCGGCCATCGTCGTTCGCCGAACGGGCGGTCCGTGCCGGCGATGGGCGGCAGGCCAGAAGAAACTTTGCCCGGCGCCCTTGACTTCATGAAACTACGGCCGTAATACTACGTATGTAGAAATTACGGAGGTGATCCCATGGGGGAGACGGAGACCCGCCAAAGCCCTGGTTCCCACGAGGCTCGCGACGGCAGCGACGCCCACCAGCTCACCGACCTGCAGATGGCCGTGATGCGTGTTCTCTGGGAGCGCGGCGAGGGCGGCGAGGCGACGGTCACGGAGATCTGGGAGGCGCTCCGTCCCGAGCGCGGCCTCGCGCAGACGACGGTCGCGACGCTGCTCTCGCGGCTCGAGAAGCGAGGCGTCGTGGCCCACCGCGCCCCGTCGCGGCAGTTTCTCTACCGCGCCACCGTGACCGAGGACGAGGCCCAGAAGAGCATGGTCCACGAGCTCACCGAGCGCCTCTTCGGCGGCGACGTGACGGCCCTCATGAGCCACCTGCGCTCGGCCGGAGCGGTGGGCCCCCGGGACCTCCGGAAGCTGCGCGCTCTCGTGGAGTCTCACGACAGGCAGAGGAAGTGGAAGCCATGACCCCGAGCGAGATCCTCATCAGCGGGCTCCTCACGTACGCCCGGCACAGCACGATCTTGTTCGGCATCGCCTGGCTCCTCACCCGCACCCTGGCCCGCGCGCCCGAGGTGAGGGAGCTGGTGTGGAAGACGGCACTCGTCGGAGCCCTCGTCTCCACTGCGGTCCAGACGTTCACGGTCGTGACGCCCCTGAGCGGCCGCCTCGCGCTGAGCCGCGTCGAGCGCCCGGCACCGTCGCACACCCCAGCCATGCCCGCGAAGCCGGCGGGGGTGCTGTCGGGGCCCGATCGCGTGGATCCCGTCACCGCCCAGGCACCCGGGAAGACCACCGAGGCTCCGGTCACCACTCCGTTCCGCGTCACGGCCGCCGCCGTGCTGCCCTGGGTGTGGGCCGCTCTCGCCGCGCTCCTCGCGCTCCGCTTCCTCGTCGCGAAGATCCTCCTCCAGGTGCGCATCGGACGCCGCGCCCTCGTGCGGGACCCGCATCTCCTCGAGATCGTCGACCTGCTCCGCGAGGAGGCCGGCCTCACGCGTCCCATCCGCCTCACGCGCGCCGAAGGCCTCGCAAGCCCCGTGGCGCTCGGACTCTCCGAGATCTGCATCCCCGACGCCGCGCTCACCGACCTCGACCGCGAGCAGCAGGAAAGCATGCTCGCCCACGAGCTCGCGCACCTCGTGCGGCGCGACCCTCTGTGGCTCGTTGGAATCTGCCTGCTCGAAAGCGTCTTCTTCTTCCAGCCGCTCCTCCGCGTCGCGCGGCGCCGCATCCAGGAGGCCGCCGAGTACCAGTGCGACGACTGGGCCGTGCGGCGCAGCGGATCGGGACTGTCGCTCGCGCGCTGCCTCGTGAAGGTCGCCGAGTGGATCGACGCCTCGCCCGAGCCCGTGCCCGTGGCCGCCATGGCCGAGGGCCGCTCCGAGTTCGTCTCGCGCATCGACCGCCTGGTGGGGAACCACGCTCTCCGCTCGAAGGTGCGGAGCCGGTGGCTCGTGCCGGCCGGCGCCCTCGCCGTCGTCGCCCTCGCGTTCACCGTGCCCGGCATCGCGGCCCGCGCCATGCTGCCCGAGTCCACGCCGACGCCGCTCCTCGCTGGAGCGGAGCGCGAGGACGAGCTCGAGACCGAGCACGAGAAGGACCGTGACGCCGTGCCGATGAGCGCGGCGGAACGCGAGGCCGTCGTCGACGCGCTCGTCATGGCGCTGAAGGACACCGACACCGAGGTGCGCCGCGCGGCCGCGAGGTCTCTCGGCAACCGCCACGACGAGCGGGCGGTGCCCGGGCTCGTGGCCGTGCTCGCGGACCCGGACGTCGAGGTGCGGCGCGCCGCGGTTTCGGGGCTCCAGGGCATTCGCGATCCGCGCGCCACCGACGGCCTCCTCGCGCGCCTGAAGGACGAAGACGCCGAGGTCCGCGCGCACGCCGCGAACGCGCTCGGGGAATCGCGCGACGAGCGGGCCGCGAGCGGCCTCACGGCGCTCCTCTCCGATTCCCATTCCGACGTGCGTCGCGCGGCGCTCTCGGGCCTCATGCAGATGCGCCGCGGCGTGCCCCTCGCGGTGCTCCTCGCCGCGCTGAAAGACCCGGATGCCGACCTGCGGCAGCTCGCGGCATCGGCCCTTTCGGACACCGAGGACAAGGCCGCCGTCGCGCCGCTCATCGCCTCATTGGCGGACCGGTCGGCCGACGTCCGTCAGTCCTGCGCTCACGCGCTGGGCAACCTCAAGGATCGCCGTGCGGTCGAGCCCCTCATCGGCGCCCTGAAGGATCCCAGCGCCGACGTGCGCCGCGCCGCCATCCACGCGCTCTCGAGCTTCGAGCTGAAAGAGGTTCCGCCCGCTCTTCTCGAAGCCGTGAAGGATCGTGACGCGGACCTCCGCCGTGCCGCCGTGGACACCATCGGCAACTTCGCCGACCCGAAGACGGTGCCCGTCATCGCGAGCCTGCTTTCGGATCCCGATCCCGACGTGCGCGTCGCGGCCGTGAACGCCCTCAGCTCCGTGCGCGACGGCGCGGCCACGCGCGCGCTCACGACGGCCCTCAAATCCGGCGATCCCGATGTGCGCAAGCACGCGGCCGAGGCGCTCGGCGACCGGAACGACCGATGAACGCGCCGGCCCGCCGCCTCGCCCTCGTCGCCCTCCTCGCGTCGGCCCCTGCCCTCCGTGCCCACGATGCGAAGCCGCTCGATGCGCCGCAGGTGAGCCGCTTCCTCACAGCGCTCTCGGCCTCCGATCCGCTCGTGTGCGAGATGGCCGTCGACCACATCGGCACGTTCTGGAGCTGGGGGGGCCGCTCCCGGGGCGTCGGCGTCCTGTCGGACCGGTCCGACACAGTCTCCTTCGATTCCTATTCGAACGAGGTGGAAGCGAAGGCGATCCCGCTTCTCGCAGAGCGGCTCGCGGACCCCAGCCCGTGCCTTCGCCGCGCCGCCGCGGTCCTGCTCGGGCGCACGCCGGCCGCGCGAGCCACGCTCCGCGCCAGGCTCCGCGACCCGCAGCCCCGTGTTCGCGAAGCCGCAGCTCTTGGAATCGCCCAGAAAGGGGACCCCGAAGCGTTCGACGATCTCGCACGAGGCCTCGAGGGCACGGACGTCGGCGTGATCCGCATGAGCGCCTGGGCGCTCGGGGAGATCGAGGATCCACGCGCCGTGACGCCGCTCTCTAAAGTCCTAGACCATGCGGATGCCGGCGTGCGCGCCGCGGCCGTGTGCAGCCTGGGCAACCTGAAGGATCCGCGCTCGGCCCCGTGGCTCGTCAAGCGCCTGTCGGACTCGAGCCCCGCGGTTCGCGAGCTGGCCGCGAGCGGTCTGGGTGAGCTGCAGAGCCGCGCCGCGGCGATGCCGCTGATCACGGCCCTAGACGACAGGGACCTCGGGGTGCGGCGGGCGGCCGCTCGCGCGCTGGCGGAGATCCAGGACGCGCGCGCGGTGCCGGCGCTCGCGAAGGCCCTCAAGGACCCCGACGCCGAGCTCCGGCGCGGGGCCGTCCATGCGCTCGGCGAGATCGAGTCCGTGGGCACGGCGCCCCCGGCGCTCGTCGAGGCGCTGGCGGATTCCGACGCCGAGGTGCGGTCGGGCGCGGCCCGGGCCCTCGCGAACTTCGAGGACCCGGCCACCGTGAAGCCCCTCGGCCGCGCGATGAAGGACCCCGACGCCGAGGTGCGGCGCGCGGTGGTACAGACGCTTTCGAGCATGCACGGAGCCGCCGTGACGCCCATTCTGCTCGCCGCGCTGAAGGACGCGGACGCCGAGGTCCGCAAGAGCGCGGCCGAGGCGCTCGGCGAACGCTGACATTCGAACCGTTCATCGCGGCATGAGCATCGCGACGGCAGGCTCGTGACGGCGCGCACTGCGGGCGTGGAACCCGGGTCCGACAATTCGCGACCGTCGGAGGCTCCATGCCCACGCGTTCCCTCGCGTTTCTCCTGGTTTTCTTCACCGCGTTCTCTTTCGGCGCTTTCGGCGCGCCGCCCTCGGGTCCTCCGGGCACGGAGAGCTACAACGGCTTCGATATCTCCCGCATGGCCGAGGCCACGGCCCGCCTGACGACGTTTCGCACGCAGCACGGCGAAGCGAAGGGGAACCAGGTCTTCGCCGACTGGCTGAGCGGCCAGGGGCTCACGGAATCGGGCTATCGCGAAGCCTGGAACCTCTGGTGGGAACGTTTCCGCGCGGATCCCACGGGCCAACTCGAGGCGCGCTTCCACCGCATCAACTCCGAGTGGGTGCAGCAGCTCAACTACGGAGACGTGAAGGACCGCCGGCAGGAGAAGAAGGAAGGCGTCTCCCTCGACACCTACGCGCAGATCGCCGTCGCGCTCACCCGGATGCCGGGCGCCAAGCTCGACGACGTGCTCAAGAAGCACGGCGTCAAAGGCACATCACAGTGGCAGAAGGCGAGCGAGGCCTGGGGCAAAGCGATGCGCGAGGACGGAGCGCTCGTGCAGCAGTACGCGGCGCTCTACCAGAAGTACGCGGGACCGCAGTACGCGGCCGAGCGGGATGCCGTGGTGGCGAATGCCGCGGCGCAAACGGGGAACCGCCCGGCCGCGACGCCCGCGCCGAAGGCCGCACCGGAGACGCTGGAGCAGGTGGTGGCCCGCATGAACGCGTCGCAGGGCCGCGACCGCATGGACGGCGCCCGCGAGTACGCCCACTCCTGCGATCTCTGGAGCGGGCCGGCGCGCAAGGATCCCAAGGACCCGCGCGCCCCGCTGTGCACGCCCGACGTGCTGAAGAAGGACCTGGTTCCCGTGATCCTGGAATCGCTCGACCGGGCCGACGACCGGACGCTCGGGTACGCGGTCAACCTGCTCCGCTACATGGAATCCCTGAAGCTCAAGGAAGAGCGCCAGAAGCTCACGCTGATGCGCGTTCGCAACCGGGCCAAGGACAGGCTCGAGACGCTCGAGAAGTCCTTCGCGCCCATCCAGGACAAGGCCGTTCCCGAGCGCGTCCTGCTGCGGCAGAAGATCGACGACACGTCGTCGGCCCTCGCGGACCTCGAGTCCGCGCTGGCGAAGTGGTGAGGAGCCTCCCATGAGACAAGCCCTTTCCCTGGTCGCCCTGAGCCTCGTCCTCGTCGCGCCGGCACGGGGAGAAAAGCCGCCCGCGGCAGACGGGCCGTCCGCGGCGGTGCGCCAGTACATCGACGCGGTGGGTGCCGGGCGCTACGAGGAGATGGCGGCGCTCATGGATCCCGCGGCGCTCGAGAAGCTTCGCGACATGCTGCTCCCCGTGCTCCTCGAGGTGCCCGCGTCCGCGGGCGCGACGGGCGTCCTCCTCCTGGATGGCGTACCGAACGCGGAGAAGGCCCGGCAGCTCTCCGGCTCCGAGTTCATGGCCGCGTTCTTCAAGGGAATCGCTCGACAGAACCCGGCGTTCGGCGAGGCGATGCGGTCGGCCTCCGGCGAGATCATCGGGTCGGTTCCCGAAGGCACCGGCCTCGTCCACGTGGTGTGCCGCTCCCGCGCGAAGGCGGGCGACATCACGATGACGAAAATGACGGTCGTCTCCGTGCTCCGTGTGGGCGACACCTGGCGCATCGTCCTGAGCGGCGAGATCGAGGGCCTGGCCGAGTCGATCCGAAAGAACCTGTCGCGATAGATCTCAGGAGCCCGGCTTCAGCGCGTGCCACCACTTGCGGCCCACGTTGCGGCGCTTCGGATCGATCAGCTCGCTGATGTGGTACCGGTCGAAGAGGTCGAACAGCGCGTCGCTGCCTTTCCTGAGCTTCAGGGTGATCTCCTCGTCGAACAGAGGGATCACCGCGAAGAAATAGACGCTCTTGTTTGGCCTCACGTGACACACACCAAATTCCTCGGGTAAGAGGACGGGCGGCGCGAGGAGGAGGCAGGAGAAACGCACGGAGTCGTTGAACGGCGCCGGCGGATCCCCGTTCGGCACCGTGTGGCCTTCCCAGAGCCAGGTGTCGTATTCGTGCGGGAACCGCGCGAGGAACTTCATTCCGCGAATCGGCCAGTAGTTGGCCTCGTCCCGGAACGCCTTCTCGGAAACCGGCCAGCTCTCGGGCAACACGACCACCAGCTCGGCGTACTGGAGATCCGGCGCGCCCTCGGGGGCGTTCATGGGCCGGTCGCTCATCCCCGTGGTCACGAGGATCCGGTATGGCCGTTCGGCGCTGGGTGGAACATGGTGAACGTCTACGTGGACGAGGTCGGAGATGAGCTCGTGGAAGACGAAATCGGGAGTGCCGACGTGGCGCGCGATGTGCTCCTCGAGAGCACCCACGTCCTCTCCCGCGACGGCTGGCTCGAACGGCTTCTCGCGTTCGCCATACCGGTACACGGGATCGCCCGACAGAGAGATGACCTGAGCGCCTTTGCCGTCCTCGTGAGCCATACGAAGAGTCTATCGCTTGGGACGAGCCCGGCGGGGGCAACCCGCCGGGCTCGGGAGCGCTACTGGGCCGTGACGGGCGCGGGGCTTTCCATCGCCTTCTTCGCGCAGTCGTCGCAGCACACGGTGATCTCCTTGCCACCGATCTTCACCTTGATTCCGCCGTCGGTGATCTCCCAGTCGCACACGGGGCACTTCGCCTTGTTCATGAGAATCGTCCTTTGGTTCTTCGGGTTGCCGTTTCGTCGCCACGACGTCCGTGGCGATTTCATGACGGCAATCTAGGAACCCGCGGGCGGCCCGACTTTCAGAATCTTGCTCATTTCGCCCAAGGCCGTCTTCGAGGCCCGGACCTCCGATGGCGTGCGCCCGAACTCGCGGCGGAACGCCTCGGTGAAATGGCTGTGGCTCGAGAAGCCGAGGTCCAGCGCGAGAGCGGTGAGGTCGTCCGCACCGGCGGCGAGGCTCTCGAGCGAAGCCCGGAGGCGCAGGCGTGTGAGGTAGCGGTGGATGGGGACGCCCGTGCGCCGCTGGAACACGCGGGCCAGGTGAAATGGCGAGGCGCTCACGGCGCGGCTCAGCTCGTCGAGCGTGATGCGCTCGCGGAAGCGGCTCGCGAGCACGGTGCGGGCCTCCTCGGCCCGCTCGGCGTGATCGGCGTCCGTGCCGGTTCGCGCGGCCCGGCGCGGGCTCCCGTGCTTTTGGAACGCGGCCTCGAGCACGTCGGCCACGAGCTGCAGCGCCGTGGCGTCGGCCCAGAAGGGCTCGATCGGCGCTTTCCCTTCGAGCTTCATCACCAGCTCGCGGTGCCGCCAGAAGATCGCGGGCTCGCAGGGACCCGTCACGAACGGGAAGGGCCGCTCGGGGTGCTCGTCCACGGTGGGGTCCAGCTCGCGCACGATGTCGGCCAGGATGCGGGGCGACACCGTGAACACGGTGCCGCGATCGCCACAGTCGGCCGGATGGCTGATGCGGTACGTGGACCCCTTGGAGAAGAACGTGGACTGGTTCGCGTCGGCCGTCACGCGACGGCGGCCGAAGTGCTTGGAGAACGTGCCGTGCCGCATGAGGAGGACGTTGTTGACGTTCGATTCCTCCTCGCCCGCAGGGCTGCCCGAGGGCGCGTGGCACGTGTAGCCGCTCACCGAGACGAGCGGGCTCTCGTGGAGCTTCAGGAAGGCGAGGGGGAGTTGGGGGCGCGCCACCGCGGCAATCCTAGGCCACC
>CAZXSG010000091.1:0-9618 GCA_964643185.1 uncultured Holophagales bacterium | reverse complement strand
CCTGGGACACGAGGAGTGCCCATGACGTTCCAGCAGTTCCCCCGGGTCGCATCGATCGCCGTTCTTGCGCTGGCCCTTTCGCCCCGGCTCGACGCAGGGTTCACGGGCACCGACGTCGTCATCACGGCCACCGCCCGCACGGCGGGCTCGGGCTCTTCGCAGTTCTACTCGACGCTCTACGTCACGAACGTGTCGACGACGGCTCCGGTGGACGTCACGTACCGCTACCTCAAGCTGGGACAGTCGAACCCGAGCCCTCAGACCGTGACGGCGACGCTCGCGGCGGGCGAGACGAAGCGCTACGACAACGTGCTGAAGACGCTCTTCGGTTTCGAGTCGGGTGCGGCGGGCGCGATCCGCATCACCGCAACGGGCCGCGTGCTCGCGTCGTCGCGCACGTTCGACCAGCCTCCGGGCTCGAGCCTCGCCGACGTGAAGGGCCTCTTCTTCGGTGCCATCCCCACGGGCTTCGCAATCGCACTGGGCGAGAGCGCGCTCCTGCAGGGCGTCTCGCAAGGCGGAAGCGAGGACTACCGCTTCAACTTCGGGCTCGTGGAGGTTTCGGGTCAGCCGCTCAAGGCGCGGGTGACGCTCCGGAGCGAAAGCGGAGCGACGCTCCTCACGAAGGACTACGACCTCGGCGCCTACGAGGCGCTGCAGCGGAACGCGAGCGACCTCGGCTCCGTGTCGACGACGAACGGCCGCATCGACGTGAGCATCGTGGAGGGCGCCGGCAGGGCGCTCGTCTACGGCACGCAGATCGCGAACGGCTCGCAGGACTCGTCGGGCTTCGAGATGAGCTTCCGCGACGACCTGCTCCTCGAGAACGTGAACCTCACGACCGAGACCGTCGCCGGTGGCATGACGGCCAGCGCCGTCGCCGCCATCGGCACGAGCTACGACCAGACCTCCCGCCTCCCCACGCAGCGGGCACCTCTCTCGACGCTCTCGACGCTCGCCGACCCGCCGTCGTACGACCCGGTGAGCGGCACGTGGACCGTGACGATCGCGCTCGCGAACGGCCTCTCGGGGCAGGTGCAGATCCGCTTCCTGGACGCGAACGGCCAGCCCCAGAAGTTCTACGGCCCGCTCACGACCCGCTCGATGACGAGCCGCGGCACGCTGAACGGTCCTCCGGGGTCGCTCACGTTCGATCTCGCGCTCGGCGGGCTGGGCAGCGCGTCGACGCCCTTCACCGTGAGCGGATCCGGATCCGGCACGTACCAGGGAGTGGCGGCCACGTTCACGGTCACGAACCTCGTCGTGCCCAAGAGCACGAGCTCCTATCCCTCGTCGGGCACGATGACGGTCGTCTCGCAGGGCAGTACCGTGACGGTCGCGTTCAACGGAACGAACATCGCGTCGGGCTCCTACACCTACCGCGGCGTCAGCGTCCCGTTCACCATCAACCTCGACACCGGCGAGGTTTCGCACTGAATCTTCAACGCGTCAGGACCTCCAGCGTCAGCTCGACGACGACGGCCGACGGCTGCTGGCCCCGGGTCGTCGCAAGGGTGATGCGCTCCGTTCGGCCCGGAGTCATCCAGATGGTCTCCTCGCCGTAAGCGATACGAACCTGGGTGCGACCTTCGGGGGTGGGCACCAAGAGGTTCACGGCGCCCACCGCGGCCAGGAGGCGCTGCCCCGAGTCTCGCCGAGCGACCACGGCGACTTGCAGCCTCACGGTGCGGTCGACGGGACCTTCGGGGGCGTTGACCTGTGACCCGCTCTGTACGGAGGCGAGCTGGCGGTATGAGGTCTGCACGCGGGGCGAGGAGAGAAGGCGCTCCTCGCTCTCGAAGACCTCGACGATGCGTGACGAGATGATGTACTGCTCGCGAACCGCTTCGGGAACGTAGGCCGAGCTGAGCGCCTCATAGTTCGAGGTCTCCTGCGGGCGGACCCGGAACTCGCAGCCCGCCATTCGAACTGCCACCGGCTCGGAGCCGAGCACCACGAACCGGCCGAAGTCCGTCGGTGATCCCTTCGCCCCGTCGAAGAAGACCGCGCGTTCCTTGCCGTCGAAAGCGTCCGCCCCGAAGCGCATGTAGCCCAGAGCGCCGGAGCACCCGGGCACCTCGATGACATCCGACGAGGTCACGGTGACTTTTCGAACCACGCCCGAATCGAGATGCAGGTCGAGGAAGTTCACGGGCCTTCTCGGCGGCGCCGGTGTCGCTTCGAGCCTCTTTGGCACAGCCGGATCTGCGAGAAGACTTCGAACGGACGGAGCCGTCCCCGCAGCGGGGGCCTCGTTCGAAACGAGGAGGCGGTCCCCCCAGATCTGGATCTGGAGCTTGGACTCGGAACGGATGACATCCAGCACCCGCGCGATGGAAATCGCCTTCACCCGGATCGTTATCGGACCATCCTCGACTCCGGGCGCGAAGAGCGGCGTGGTCCCCAGAATGATCGCGACCTTCTCGATCGTCGCCTTGACCGAGGCGTTCTCCAGATCCAGCGTGATCTGTTCAGCGAGCTTCTTCTGCACGGCCGGCGACGGGCCTTCGTTCGAGGGCGGTGCCGGGTCGGGGCTCGTTCCCGCCCAGGCCCGCGAGGAAACCGATATCGCGATCGCGAGGCTCAGGATCCGGATGGCTGTCTTCACAGGCGATCTCCTTTTCGTTGGGGAAGGGGCCGGACCTCGCTGCGGCGCGAGATTCCGGGCCCGATGAGAGAGACGCCCGTCGCGTCACCGCGAATCACGTAACGCACGACGACGCGGGGCGGTGGCTCCGGCCGCCTCACGAGCACGAACGCGCCAACGAGAACCGCCGCGAGCGCGAACGCGCCCGCCGTCCGCGTCCGACGCCGGAAACGGCCGACGGACGCGGAGGCGTGCACCGCGGCGTCCGCGAGCTCCGCTTCGCGGGCCGTCCGCGCCGCGCAGGCAGCGCACGCATCGAGGTGCGCGACGAGCGCGCGCTCTTCGTCATCTCCGAGCACGTCCCGCGCGGCGAGGGTATCGAACTCGAGACAGGTCATGGTGTTTCCTCCAGGATCCGGGCGAGGCGCTTGCGGCCGCGGCAGAGACGCGCGCGGACGGTGTCTTCCGACATCCCCAGAATCGCCGCCACCTCGCGGACGCTGCGTCCCTCGTCGGCCACGAGGAGAAGCGCACGCCGCGTTGTTTCGGGCAGCGAGTCGAGAGCGGCGGCTGCGCGGCGCACGCGGTCGGCAGAGAGCGCGATCTGTTCGGGATCGATCCCGCCGGCAAGGCTCTCGTCGAGCGGCTCGCACGCACGGCGGGCCCTCCGGCGCGACGCGTTCGACGAAAGGCGATACGCGATGGCATAGAGAAACGAACGGAACTTTCCCGGCGAGCCGCTCTCCACGGGGCGACCCCGCGACAGCAGGATCACGAACAGATCCTGCACGAGGTCGCGGGCGTCGTCGCCATGGCCCCGTCCGCGCAGGAAGCGCTCGAGCTCAGCGCCCCGGGAGACCGCCGCTTGAACGGCATCGGGACGCGAGGAATCGCTCACGAGTGGGAAATGTCCCCGCCGCTCGATTCGTGACGCACGGGGCGGAACTTTCTGGAAATCAAAGAGAGAGCGGCGTCGCCTCGAACATCCTGAGGACCGGAGGCTCCTCGGCGAGGGAGGAGACCTCCTGCACGAAGGCCTGCGAGGCGGGCACCGCGAAGTGCGCGGCGAGAGTGGCCGGGTCGCTCCACTCCTCGACGAACACCAGCCGGTTCGGGTTCGCGGCGTCGCGGTGCACGGCGTGCGAGATGCAACCCGGCTCGGCCCGCGACCGCGCGCAGTGAACGAGGCTCGAGGCCAGAGCCCGGTCCAGGTTTTCGGCCTTCAGGAGAACGCTTGCGAGGACGATGACCATCGAGCCCTCCAACTTCCGCCAGAATCGCACATGCCCCGAGAACGTCTCTTCGAAGCCTCGCTGCTTCCCCTTCCGCTCGCGAAGCTCGGTCTCCACCTCGCCACAGCGACCGGCTACGGCATCTTCCGCGACGAGCTGTACTACCTGGCGTGCGCCGAGCACCCAGCCTGGGGCTACGTGGACCACCCTGCGCTTTCGATCCTCGCGCTGAAGGCCTGGACGGCCGTCTTCGGCACGTCGCTCATCTCCCTACGCTTTCCGGCCGCGCTCCTCGGGGCGCTCACGGTCCTGCTCGTGGGGCTCCTCGCCCGCCGGCTCGGCGGCGGACGGGGAGCGGCACAGCTCGCGATGCTCGCCACGCTCTGCGCGCCCATCGTCCTCGGACTCGGCAACTACTACTCGATGAACGCGTTCGACCTCTTCTTCTGGGCGCTTGCGTATCTGCTGCTCGCCGAGGTCCTCCTCGCGGAGGAGCCCGTGCCGCTTTCGAAGTGGCTGCTCCTGGGAGCCGTGCTGGGCCTCGGCCTCCAGAACAAGATCAGCGTCCTCTGGCTCGGCGCCGGCCTCGGTCTCGGCCTCGTCGTCACGGCGCGACGGCGCCTCCTCGCGACTCCGGGCCCTTGGCTGTGCGGACTCGTCGCCATGGCGGGTCTCATTCCCTACGTTCTGTGGAACCTGGCGAACGGCTCGCCGACGCTCGAGTTCATGAAGAACGCGACGGGCGAGAAGATGGCGCGCCACTCCGCGCTCGAGTTCGCACGCGCCCAGCTCGAGTCGATGGGACCGGCCTTCCTCCTTGCGCTCGCCGGAGCGCTCTGGCTCCTTCTCTCGCCCCGCGCGAAAGCGCTCCGCCCGCTGGGCGTGACGTTCGCCTTCGTGTGGGCCCTTCTGGCAGCGTCGTCGACGAGCCGGCCGAGCTACGCGACGGCCGCCTATGCCGTGGCCCTCGCGGCGGGTGCCGTGGCCGTGTTCGAGATCGCGGCCCCACGCCTCCGGCTCGCCACGGTCTCCGTCGCATCGGTCCTGCTCGTCGCCTACGGCGTGCTCGCGGCGCCGTCCGCGCTCCCGGTCCTGTCCGTCGACGCGTTCATCCGCTACCAGGCCGCGCTGGGGCAGAAGCCCGGCACCGACGAGAAGAAGGAGATCGGCGACCTTCCGCAGCACTGGGCCGACCGGCAGGGCTGGCCCGAGACGGTGGACGCCTTCGAAACCGCGTGGGAAACGCTGAGCCCGGAGGAGCGGAAAGTCGCGAAGATCTTCGCGAGCGACTACGGGGTCGCGGGCGCGATCGACTACTACGGTCCCGCGCGCGGCTTGCCGAAGGCCATCTCGGGACACAACAACTACTTCCTCTGGGGACCCGGCCCGGGGCCAGGCTCGGTCGTGCTCGTGCACACCAACGAGGAGGCCCCGCTCCACGAACTCTTCTCCGAGGTCACGCTCGCGAGCCGCGTCGCGTGCGGACGCTGCATGCCCTACGAGAACGGCGTCGGCATCTACGTCTGCAAGGGCCCGAAGATGCCGATCGAAGCCTTCTGGCCCCGCACGAAGAACTTCAGCTGAGGGCGCTGCCGGTTAGGATGAGCGCACGATGAGCGCTCGCGCCGCAGGCCTCCTCCTCCACCCGTCGTCGCTTCCCTCGGCGTACGGCATCGGCGACTGCGGACCCGCGGCCTACCGCTTCCTGGACTTCCTCGAAGAGTCGGAGCTCACGCTCTGGCAGATCCTGCCGCTCGGGCCGACGGGCGGCTTCAACTCGCCGTACGGCTGCCTCTCGGCGTTCGCGGGAAACCCGCTCCTCATCTCGCCCGAAGGCCTCGTGGAGGAGGGCCTCCTCCCCAAGTCCGTGCTCGCGAAGGGGCCCGCGTTCTCCACGGGCCCCGTGGACTTCGCCAAGCTCATCCCCTGGAAGCGGGAGGTCCTCCGCGGGGTCTTCGAGCGGTTCGAGCTGGAAGCCCCGGCGCAGGCCCAGCGGGACTTCGAGGCGTTTCGCGAGGACCCCTTCCAGAAGAAATGGCTGCCCGACTTCGCGCTCTTCTCCGCGCTCCTCGCCGAGCTCGCGGGGGAGGATCTCCCCCACTGGCCGCTGGAGCTGCGCCGCCGCGAGCCCACGGCCCTCGCCGACGCCCGCGAGCGCCTGGCCGACGAGATCCTGTTCCGCGAGTTCGCGCAGTTCCTGTTCTTCCGCCAGTGGGACCGGCTCAAGACCGAAGCGAACCGGCGCGGAATCCGCATCGTCGGTGACGTGCCCATCTACGTGGCTCTGTCGAGCGCCGACGTCTGGGAGAACCCCGGCATCTTCCAGCTCGACGAGGACCTCCGCCCCCTCGAAGTCGCGGGCGTGCCCCCCGACTACTTCAGTGAAGACGGTCAGCTCTGGGGCAACCCTCTGTACCGCTGGGACGTTCTCGCCGAGCAGGGGCATGCGTGGTGGGCCGACCGGCTCACCCAGAACCTGAGGCTCGCCGACCTCGTGCGCATCGACCATTTTCGCGGCTTCGCCGGGTACTGGTCGGTGCCGGCTGACGCGAAAACGGCCCGCGACGGGCGGTGGGCCAAGGGCCCCGGCGTCGCGCTCTTCGATTCCCTCCGCAAGGTCTTCCCGGAGCTGCCGTTCATCGCGGAGGACCTCGGCGTCATCACGCCGGACGTGAAGGCTCTCCTCGAAGCCACCGGCCTCCCGGGCATGAAGGTATTGCAGTTCGCGTTCGGCAAGGACGACGACGACTACCTCCCGCACAACCACGGCCGCAACAGCGTGGTCTACAGCGGCACCCACGACAACGACACGGCGCTCGGCTGGTACCGGTCGGCCCCGAGTGAGGAGAAAAAGCGAGCACTCGCTTACCTCGGCGGCAACGGACGCCGCATCTGGTGGGACCTCGTGCGTTCGGCGTTCGCGTCGCCGGCCGACACGGCCATCGTGCCCGTGCAGGATCTCCTCGGCCTCGGTTCCGAGTCGCGCCTGAACACACCCGGTGTGGCCCGCGGAAATTGGTCGTGGCGGCTCGAGCCCTGGGCGCTCTCGCAGGAGATGGCCGAAGAGGTCGCCGATCTGTCGCGCCTCACAGGCCGCTCGCCCAGGACGCAGGAGGCGAAGGCCCTCGAAGCGCAGAGGATCGCCGAAGAAGCGGCTCAGGAAGCGTGATTTCGCACGTCTCCCGGCTCGGACTGGGAACCGGGTCGCTCGGCGATCCTTCACAGAGCGACGCGGACGTCGATCGCCTGCTCGGAACGGCCCTGGACCTCGGCATCACGCTCTTCGACACCGCCCGGAGCTACGGTCTCGCCGAGGAGCGTCTCGGCCGCTTCCTCCGGGGCCGCCGAGAAGGGATCGTCCTTTCCACGAAGGTCGGCTATGGCGTCGACGGCGTGCCCGACTGGACACCCGAGTGCATACGCAAGGGCATCGATCGCGCTCTCGGACTGCTCCAGACCAGCGTGATCGACCTCGTGCACCTCCACAGCTGTCCCCTCGACACGCTGGAGAACTCCGGTGTCGTCGCTGCGCTCACGGCCGCGGTCGAGCAGGGCAAGGTCCGCGTCGCGGCCTACTCCGGCGACGGGCCGCCGCTCCGCTGGGCGGCACAGTCGGGCGCGTTCGGAAGCCTCCAATGCTCGGTGAACCTCTGTGATCAGGAGGCCCTCGAAACGGACCTGGGCCGGCCCATTCTCGCGAAACGGCCCCTGGCGAATGCCCCCTGGCGCTTCGCCGAGCGGCCCGTGGGCGACGAGGCCGAGCCCTACTGGGAGCGCTTCCAGTCACTGTCACTTCCCACGTTCGGGCTCCCCTGGGATGAGCTGGCCATCCGCTTCAGTGCGTTCGCGCCGGGCGTTTCCTCCGCGCTCGTGGGCACGCGATCGGAGTCGAACCTGCGGCGCACGGCCGAGGCCGTCGCGCGGGGACCCCTCCCGAACGACGTGGTCGACGTCATCCGGGCCCGCTACCGCGCGTCTGGCGGCTGGCCCGGACGAATCTGACGGCTGCCGTCTAGCGGAAGCGGACGACCGCCGAGCCGCGCGGCGGCAGGCTCACGCGCAACGCGCCGCCCGTGACGAGCGGATCCCCCGAGCCGTCCGTGAACAGGTTCTCGGCGCTCGTGATGCCGATGGCGTCCGTTCCGGCCGACTGTGGAGAGTCCGACAGGTTGTGGGCCACGAAGACCCGCTCGTTCGCCGAGCGGCGCAGGAACGACAGCACGGCCCCCGTGCTCTTCACCGACGTGAGGTCCCCGCGACGGAGCGCCTCGGAGGCCGTGCGCACGCGGATCAGGTTGCGATAGCGCGAGAGCAGCGAGCTTCCGTCTGCCATCTGTGCGGCCACGTTCACGCCCGACTGTCCCGGCGCGAAGCCGAACCACGGCGTCCCCGTGGTGAACCCGCCGCCCGGCGACGCGTCCCACGGCATCGGCGTCCTCTTAGCCTCGTCGTTGTTGGTGGTCCCGTTCTCGAGCCCCACCTCCTCGCCGTAGTACACGAACGGCACACCCTGGAGCGTGAGGAGGATTGCCGCGGCGTTGCGGAGCTTCGCGGGACTCTTGCCGAGCTGGGTCGCGAGCCGTACCTGATCGTGGTTGGTGAGGAATGGCGCGTCGAGGATGCCCGCGGGATAGACCTGCGCCACCTCGTTGAGCTTCGCAGCGATCCCGGCCGCGTCCGCACGGTTCACGCCCTTCAGGATCTCGTCGGCGAGCGGGAAGTTGAAGTTGCTGGGCATCTCGTCGCCGCCGGCGACGGTCCGCGTGTCTCCGAAGTAGGGCGCGATGTTGCGGGTCTCCGTCCAGTTCTCGGCCACGAGGTACGTCGAGGGGTCGACCCGGCGGAGGTGCCCCGAGATCTCGCGGAGAGCCGCGTGCGTCTCCGCCGTGTCGGACTGTCCGGCTCCTCCGCCGGTCTCCACGAGATAGCGCGTCGCATCCAGCCGATAGCCCGAGACCCCGCGCGAGAGCCACAGTGTGGCAACGCGCTTCATCTCTTCCTTGAGGGCCGCGTTCCTCCAGTTGAGGTCGGGCATGCCGCTCCAGAAGACGCCGTAGTAGAACGCCCCGTTCTTCGCGTGCCACGTGGGGGCGCTGCCGCCCCAGGGCGGGCCCCAGCCGGCGTCGTCGGCCCGCCAGACGTACCAGTCGCGTTTTCCGGACGTGGGCGACGAGGCGGCGTCCTGGAACCAGGGGTGCCCGCTGCCCGAGTGGTTCAGCACGAGGTCCACGATGACGCGGATTCCGCGCTTCCTCGCTTCCTGGCAGAGCTTCTCGAAGTCGGCGTTCGTGCCGTAGTCCCGCTCGATCGTCTCGTAGTCCACGGTGTCGTATCCGTGGTAGCTGGGCGATTCGAACACGGGCATCAGCCAGATTCCCGTGACGCCGAGATCCGTCGTCGTCTCCGGCTTGCCGTCGTTCAGGTAGTCGAGCTTCTCGATGAGCCCGCGGAGGTCGCCCTTGCCGTCGCCGTCACTGTCGCGGAAGCTCCGCACGAAGACCTGGTAGAACACCGCGTCGCGCACCCAGTCGTGCTGCCAGGCCGGCGATGCCGGTCGCGTCGATCCGGTGGGCACGGCATCCCCCGGATCACGGCGCTGTGGGGCCGCGGAGCAGAAGACGAGGGCGAGGGTGAGGGGGGCGAGGACGGCTCTTCCCAAGCGCATGCCCGATCATAGGCTCACGTGGAGCATGATGTCAGGGGATGCGTTCTTTCGAGGCGGCCCGCCGCCGCGGCATCGTCTCCGACCTCTACGCGCTGGCCCGCGGCCGGCCCGTCGACCTCCTGCCGTTCGAGGAG
>CAZXSG010000090.1:0-9662 GCA_964643185.1 uncultured Holophagales bacterium | reverse complement strand
GAGGCGGTAGTAGAGGTCCTCGCGGAACTTCCCTTCCTTGATCATCGCGAAGAGGTCGCGGTTCGTGGCGGTGATGACCCGGACCTTCACCTTCACGACGCGCGCGCTGCCCACCGGCTCCACCTCGCCCTCCTGGAGCACGCGGAGCACCTTGGCCTGGGCGGAGAGCGACATGTCGCCCACCTCGTCGAGGAAGATCGTCCCGCCGTCGGCCTCCACGAACTTGCCGGGCTGCTTGCGGTCGGCTCCGGTGAAGGAGCCCTTCTCGTGCCCGAAGAGCTCGCTCTCGATGAGCGTCTCGGGAATCGCGGCGCAGTTCACCTGGATGAACGGGTTGCTCTTCACGAGCGACTGCTCGTGGAGGGAGCGCGCGACGAGCTCCTTGCCCGTGCCGCTCGGCCCGGTGATGAGCACCGTGGCGGGCGTTGGCGCGGCCTTCGCGATCGACGCGAGGAGCCGCTTCATGGGCTCGCTCCGGCCCACGATGCGGCCGAGACCGAGCCGCGACTTGAGCTCCTGGTTCTCGCGGTTGAGGCGGGAGGCCGAGAGCACGCGGGCCACGGCGGCGAGGACGTGCTCGGAGGAGACGGGCTTCTCGAGAAAGTCCTGGGCGCCCGCGCGCATGGCTTCCATCGCCGTGCGCACGTCGCCGTGACCGGAGATCATCACGACCGGCGTCTGGATTCCGCGCGCGCGGATCTTGGCCAGGGTCTCGAGGCCGTCCTGCCCGGGCATCTTGATCTCGAGGAGCACGGCGTCGAAGTCCTGACCCTCGGCGACGGCGTTGACCCCGGAGCCCACGGCCACCACCTCGTACCCTTCGTCCTGAAGGAGCACGCGGAGCCCCTCGCGAATGTCGGCTTCGTCGTCGGCGAGGAGGATTCTCTGCGGCATACGGGCCGGGAGAATACGTTCAGAGCGCCGTGCGGGGAAACGCTCCCGCGAGAGCGCCCGGGGACTTCTGCCGGAACGCGATCCCGCCTCCAGGCAAAAGCGTGACGGCTCCCAGCCGCTCCGCCGCGAGAGCGCCGGACATCGCCACGGCCAGCGTGCCCTGCCCGGGGAACGTCGAATCCCCCACGAGCTGGAAGCCCGGCAGGCCGAGCGTGGGGTCGGGCGCGCGGAAGAACGAGTTCCCGCGGGTCATGCGGAACCCGCCCACGCGACCGCCCTCGCGCCGCGTGTACCTGCGGAACGTGCGCGGTGTGCCGAGGTCTTCGTAGGCGATCGCGCCGGAGAGGCCCGGGAAGAGTCGCGCCACGGGGCCCAGGAGCCGCTCGCGGGCTCGCTCCTTCGCCTGGTGATACGCCTCACCGCCGATCGCCCAGGGCTCGACCTCGGTGTGCGTGGAGATGGATACCGTCTGCCGTCCCGGCCCCGCGACGGGATCGCCCGGCGGCGAGAAGGAGACGAACAGTCCCTCGCCGGAGGCCGCATCCGCGTCCTCGGGCTTCACGAGATGGTGAAGGCGGGAGGCGTCCGCGTGCACCACGCGGGAGAGCCCCAGGTTCAGCGTGAGCGCTCCCCAGCCCGGGCCGCAGCGCGCGGCGTCGGAGCGCGCTTTGCGCCCCGCGGGGGAGTCGGCGCCGAGGAGCGGAGGGATGGAGTCGAGAGGCACGTTCGCGACCACGTGCCGGGCGCGGAACTCCTCCGCAGTCGCGGTCCGGAGCAACCACTCCGGTCCGTCGCGCCGGAGCGACGTGACGCGGGTTTCGAAGCGCACCTCGCCCCCCGCGGCGCGGAACCGCGAGAGGAGAGCCTCCACGAAGCTCTTCATGCCCCCCCGGGCGCGGGAGACGCCCCGCCGGAAGAGGTCGACGCCGAGCGCGCCGTTCCACCACGGCGCGTCGTACGACGGGGACTGCACCGACACGAGCAGGGCGAGATCCACGAACGAGCGGAAGCCGGGGTCCGTGCGCGGCGCTCGCGTGTGTCGCTCGACGTCGGCCACGGTCGCGTCCCAGGACGCCAGGAGCGGCAGGACGGAAGGATGCGCGAGCCGCAGGTCGCGCAGGAGGTCGAGGGGCGACGTGATGGGAAGAACGGGCCAGCGACGCGCCAGATTCCAGAGCCGGTCGCCGTCGGCCGCGAGGCGCGCGAAGAAGCGTGCGGAGCCGGGGAACGTCGACTCGAGGTCGAGCGAACCGCGTCCGAAGAAGAACGACCGGTCCGGCAGATTCACCGACACGCCGTCGACGGGCTCGACCTCGAGGGCACCCGAGGTGCGGAGCCGCGGGGACGGGTCGCGAGGGAGCGAGAGGCCGAGCGCCTCGCACACCGCGGTGAGCGGGTCGCCGGGGCCGAAGCCGACGAGCGTGGTCGCGCCCGCGTCGAACGTGAACCCGGCGGCCTCGTAGTAGCCGGCCGAGCCGCCGGGCTTGTCGTGGCTCTCGAGGAGCACGACGCGGCGTCCCGACCGCGCGAGGAGGCCGGCGGCCACGAGCCCTGAGACCCCGGACCCGATGACGCAGACGTCGTACCCCGGCACGCCTTCGCTACGATCCGCGCGACCGAACGGATGCCAGCGGAGGATTCATGCGCCGTATCGCCCTCGCCGTCTCGTTTGCCCTGGCCCTCGCCGCCTTCGGTGCAGAGGCCGCATCTCCCCCGGGAGATGCGGCGAAGGCCATCGACGCCGTGCTCGACGACTGGCACGACGCGGCAGCGAAGGCCGACGAGCCGCGCTACTTCGCCCACTTCACGCCCGACGGCGTGTATCTCGGCACCGACGCCACCGAGCGCTGGACGGCATCCGAGTTCCGCGCCTGGGCCCAGCCCTACTTCAAGAGGGGCAAGGCCTGGACGTTCAAGGCGAAGAAGCGGAACGTCGTCGTGGCCGGCGACACCGCCTGGTTCGACGAGCTCCTCGACACGCAGAACATGGGCACGTGCCGCGGCTCGGGCGCGCTCCGCAAGGTGAAGGGAACGTGGAAGATCGCGCTCTACGACCTTTCCATTCCCATCCCCAACGACATCGCCAAGGAGGTCACGGGACGGATCGCGGCGTTCGAGGGCGGCATGCGCTCGATGGTGGCGCCAACACCCGAACCCGTGACGGTCACGAAGCCACCGAAGAAGGACGAGCGGCTCGAGCGCTGAGGGCCCTCCTCGCGAGCTCCTCGCGGAAGCCCTTCTCCCCCGCGGCCATCACGCCGTCGTGGTTCCAGGAGAACGCGGGCCGCGCGAGGGGCGCGAGGAGGTTCATCCACGGCTTCGTGGTGCGCACGATCCAGTCGTAGCGCACCTTGGTACCCCTTCCGTCCGGCGAAAGCGTCCAGCGACCCAGGCCCTCCAGCTCGCCCGTGGCCTCGCCCTCGAGGAGGCGCGGCTTCTCGATCTTCGTGACGCGGAGGTCGAACGCGAGGCGGTAGGGCAGCCGGCTCGTCCACGTGTAGCGGCGCACCGAGCCGATTCCGTCCGGTGCGCCGGGCGCCAGATCCTCGACCTTCGCCACGTAGGGCCAGAAGCGGGGCCAGGCGTGCGAGTCCACGATGACGTCCCACACCGCCTCGGGAGGCGCATCGAAACGCCAGCTCGTCACGAACGCGTAGTCCTTCGCCATGCGCGAATCCTACGGGCCTGGGCGTCGCGGCGGATCAACGGGTTCGCGCGGCTCCGCCTCTTCGGGGCTGCGCACCTCGCCTACGATAGACCGGCAGGGAGGCCTCATGTCCGAGTCCGGCGACCGGCGTAGCTTCATGAAAAAGGCGACGGGCCTTCTGGCTCTCGCCGCGACGGCTCCGGAGATGGCCTTCGCGGCGCGAGAGGCACCGACCGCGCCTCCCCCCGGCCTCTTCGACGTGACCCTCTCCGTGAACGGCACGAAGAAAGCCCTGCGCATCGATCCGCGCGTCACGCTCCTCGACGCGCTGCGCGAACGCCTCGACCTCACGGGCGCGAAGAAGGGCTGCGATCACGGCGCCTGCGGTGCCTGCACGGTTCTCGTGAACGGCCGCCGCGTGAACGCCTGTCTCACGCTCGCCGTCACCTGCCGCGGCAAGGAGATCCTCACCATCGAGGGCCTGGCAGACGGCGACACGCTGCATCCGGTGCAGCAGGCGTTCCTGGAGGACGACGCGTTCCAATGCGGTTTCTGCACGCCGGGTCAGATTCTCTCGGCCGTCGCCTGCATCCGCGAGGACCGCGCCGGCAGCGATCTCGAGATCCGCGAGGCCATGAGCGGCAACCTCTGCCGCTGCGGGGCCTACCCGAACATCGTGGCGGCCGTGAAGCGCGCCCGCGACGCGCAGGCGGGCAGGTCGTGAAGACGTTCGGCTACGACGCGGTGAGCTCGCTGTCCGCCGCGCTCGCCGCGCGCCGGGGAACGTTCTTCGCCGGCGGCACGACGCTCGTCGACCTCATGAAGCTCGAGGTCGTCACACCGGAGCGCCTCGTGGACATCGGCTCCCTGCCCCTCACGAAGATCGAGGCGACGCCCGCCCGGCTCCGCATCGAGGCCCTCGCGCGCATGGCCGACGTCGCGGCGAGCCGCGACGTGCTCCGGAACTATCCCGTCGTCGCGCAGGCGCTCCTCAGGAGCGCGTCGCCCCAGATCCGCAACATGGCGACGATCGGCGGCAACCTGATGCAGAGAACGCGCTGCTCGTACTTTCGCAGCCTCGCCGAGCCCTGCAACAAGCGCGCGCCGGGCTCGGGCTGTGGCGCGTGGGAGGCCGACAACCGGAGCCACGCGCTCTTCGGCGGAGGGCCCGCGTGCGTCGCGACGCACGCGTCCGACCTTGCCGTCGCCCTCGTCGCGCTGGATGCGACGCTCACGCTCACGAGCACGAAGGGCTCGCGCAACGTGCCGCTCGCCGAGTTCTACGTTCTGCCCGGCGCGAACCCGTCGACGGAGAACGTGCTCGCCGCCGGCGAGCTCATCACGGCCGTGACCGCGCCGGGCGGCCCGAAGGCCGCCCGCTCCCTCTACATCAAGGTGCGTGATCGCGCATCGTTCGAGTTCGCGCTCGTTTCCGTGGCGGCGACCCTCGAGCTCGAAGGCGGAATGGTGAAAGACGTGAGGCTCGCGGCCGGCGGGGTCGGCACGAAACCCTGGCGCCTCGTGGCCGCGGAGTCCGCGCTGCGCGGCCAGCCGGCCACGCTCGCGGCGTTCGAGAGCGCGGCGAAGAAGTCTCTCGAGGGCGCGATGCCGCTTTCGGGGAACGGCTTCAAGACGTCGCTCCTCGAGCGCACCGTCGTGAAGACCCTGGCCCGTCTCGGAGGTGTTTCGTGAGCGAATCGAAACCCCTTCTCGGCAACCCGCAGACCCGCGTCGACGGCCGGCTCAAGGTCACCGGCCGCGCGCGCTACGCGGCCGACACCGGCGGCACGAAATCGCTCGCCCATGCCGTGGTCGTGGGAGCGGAGATCGCCACGGGCCGCATCGTGAGGATCGACGTGTCCGGCGCGCTCGCGGCGCCCGGAGCGCTCGCCGCCTACACGCACGAGAACCGTCCGAAGATCTTCCGGCTCGAGACGAATTTCGCCACGGCGAGGCTCCTGGGCGAGAGCCTCCAGCCTCTGGCCGGAGACCGCATCCACTTCTTCGGCCAAATCGTGGCCGTCGTCGTGGCCGGAACCCTCGAGGAGGCCCAGCGCGCGGCGCGTCTCGTGCGGGTCACCGTCGAGCCCGGGCCGGCCGTCCTCCCGAGCGAGGCCTTCGGGAAGCCCCGGGTCCCCGCGCGCGTCGACGGCGGGCCGGCCGCATCCGTGCGGAAGGCCGACGGCGTCGCGAGCGTGGCCGAGGCCTTCGACGCCGCCGAGGTGAAGTTCCGCGGGACCTACACGACGCCGCTCGAGCACCACCACCCCATGGAGCCGCATGCGACCGTGGCCGCATGGGACGGCGACCGGCTCACGGTTCACGAGCCCAGCCAGTGGGTCGTCTCGGCCCGCAACCTCCTGGCCGACGCGTTCGGGCTGCCCGAGGAGCGCGTGCGCGTGGTGAGCCCGTTCGTGGGCGGCGGCTTCGGCGGCAAGGGCGGTCTGTGGCATCACACGTTCCTCTGCGCGGCGGCGGCGCGTGCTCTGGGCCGTCCGGTGAAGCTGGTTCTCACGCGAGCCCAGATGGTCACCGGCACGGGGCACCGCCCCGCCACGAAGCAGGAGATCTCCCTCGGAGCGACGCGCGACGGCGTGCTCACGGCGATGCGGCACGTCTCGGTGACGACGACGGCCGAGCACCATGAGTTCACGGAGCCCACCGGACATCGCACGACGGCCCGCCTCTACGCCTGTCCGAACGTGGAGATCGCTCATTCGCTGGCGGAGATCCCGGTGGGCGCGCCCACGTACATGCGCGCGCCCGGCGAGGCTCCCGGCATGTTCGCCCTCGAGAGCGCGCTCGACGAGCTCTCCTGGGCGCTCGCGATGGATCCCGTCGCGCTACGCCTCGCGAACCACGCGGAGAGGGACCCGAAGAGCGGCAAGCCCTGGTCGGCGAAAGCCCTGAAGGAGTGCTACCGGGGCGGCGCCGAGCGCTTCGGCTGGAAGGCGAAGCGGCCTGATCCGCGCTCACAGAGGGAATGCGAGTGGCTTCTCGGGCAGGGCATGGCGAGCGCGATCTACCCGGGCTATCGCGCGGCGTCCACGGCGCGGGTGCGCATCCTCGACAACGGCGCAGAGCCCCGCGCGCAGGTGTCCTCGGCCACTCACGACCTCGGCACGGGCATGACCACGCTCCTCGCGCAGGTCGTGGGGGACGCGCTCTCGCTGCCCCTCGACGCCGTCGACGTGGAGCTCGGCGACTCCTCGCTGCCGCCCGCGGCGCTCGCCGGCGGATCCATGTCCACGGCGAGCGTGCTCCCGGCCGTGCGAAAGGCGGCCGAGGCCGCGCTCGCCAAGCTCGTCGGCCTCGCCGTCGGGGGCGAGGGCGCGGCTCTCTCGGGGCTCGAGAAGGACGCGGTGGTGGCCCGCTCGGGCCGGCTCGTATCGAAGGCCGATCCGTCCAGGGGCGAGGCGTTCTCCGCGATCCTCGCGCGGGCGGGAAAGGGTGCCGTCGAGGCCACCGAGACGGCCGCTCCCGGCAAGGAAGGAGCGGACTTTTCCTTCTCGAGCTTCGGCGCTCATTTCGTCGAGGTCGGCGTCGACCGCTTCACGTGCGAGGTACGCGTTCACCGCGTCGTTTCGGCCATGAGCATCGGCGCCGTCCTGAACCCGAAGGCCGCGCGCAGCCAGGTGATCGGCGGCGTCGTGGGCGGCATCGGCATGGCGCTCCACGAGGAGACCCGAATCGACCCGAAGACCGGCCGCTTCACGACGCTCGACCTCTCGACGTACCGGGTCCCCGTGAACGCCGACGTCCCCGACGTCGACGTCGTCTTCGTGGGGGAACCCGATATCGTGTTCAACCCGCTCGGCGCCCGGGGGGTGGGCGAGATCGGCATCACCGGGGTCGCGGCCGCGGTCGCGAACGCCGTGTACCACGCCACGGGCCTCAGGGTGCGAGACCTCCCGATCACGCCCGAGAAGCTCCTGGGATAGAACTGGGGGACAATGGGACGGACGCCGAGATGTCGACCCCCGAAGCCCTCCTCCCCGTCGAAACGATCCCGCCCCCAGCGTCCGGAGACGGCTCCGCCGGCACCGAGCCCTCGAGCTGGGACTGGGACGAGCTGTTCGACCGCCTCTCGGGGCCGCTGGTCTCGCTCGGCCAACGGCGCTACCGCCTGACGCGCGAGGACTGCGAGGACGCGCTCCTCAAGGCCGCTCAGGAGGTCTCGAGCTCGTCGTCCGTCGTGAGGAATCCGGAAGGATTCCTCACGACCGCGTTCCTTCACCACTGCTTCCACGTGAAACAGCGCAACGACACACGCTCGCGGACCGAGATCGAGGGCATCGACGTGGAAGCGTTCACGAGCGATCCCTCGGAGAAGCTCTCGGCCGCGCTCTCCGTGCACCGGGCCTTCACGCTCATCCCCCAGCACTGTCGCGAGATCCTCATCCAGCGCTACGTGGTGGGCCGCAACGTCTCCGAGGCCGGCCGCCACCTGGGCTGGTCGAAGAGAACCGTCCACCGCCGTTTCGACCGCTGCGTCGAGAGGTTCACCCATGCTGTTGGCTGAAACCGCCGGACACCTTTCTCCCGTCGAGCTCTTCCGCCTGGGTCACGAAGGCGGCGGCGCGGGGCACCCCCACCTCGAGAGCTGCGAGGTCTGCCGCGCCCGCGTGCGCCGCATCGACGACGGTCTCGCCCACGCCGCGGAGATCGACGCCCTCAGGACGGCCCCAGCCGCGCCTGCCGTGTCCCCGGGAATCGCGAGCGCGGCCCGCTCGATTTTCGCCCGCGCCCGTCTCGCCGACTCTTTCTCGAACGACCTCCTGGACCTCCTCTCGCAGGGCCCGGAAGCCGCCGAGACGCTCCTCATCGAGCGGGCCGGCACCGACCGCGAGCTCACCCGGATGACCCTCGTGTCGGCCTGCCAGAAGGCCGCGAAGCTCGCGATGCGGGCCCCCGCCGAAGCGCTCGCGCTCGTCTCCGTGTGCCAGAGCCATCTCGAAGGCCGCACGGCGGGCGGCGCGGACGTCGAGCTCGCGATCGAGTCGGACCTCCTCGAGAGCCAGGCGCTCCTCGTGAAGGGCGACACGGCCCAGGGCGTGGCCGCGGCCCGTCGCGCTCACGCGCGGCTCGCTCCCGGAACCCCGCTCCTTCTCGCCGCGCGGGCCCGCTACTTCCTCGGCAGCGCGCTCGGCAGCGCCGGAGAGACGGCCTCCGCCATCTCTCTCCTGCAGGAGGCACGCGATGAGTTCGCGGGCCTCGAGCAGCGCCCCTGGGTGGGCCGCGCCCTCGCCGCCGAGGCCGTGGCGCGCTGCACGCGGAGTAACGACGAATCGGCCCTCGAGCTGTTCGAGACGGCCGCGTCGTACCTCGACGCCAAACGCGACGGCCACACCGTGGCGGCCGTACTGCAGGCCCGCGCCTGCCTGCTGCTCGACCTGGACCGGAAAGACGAGGCCCGCGAGGCGTTCACCCGCGCGCTGGAAGCGGCCGTCGCCTCCGGTGCCACGACGGTCGCGCTCCGCGCCCGCGTGAACCTGCTCGGCCTCGCGGTGGCGCAGGGCCGATACCGCGAAGCGCTCGAAAAAGGTGCCCGGGTGCTCGCCACGCTGGACGAGCAGGGGCTCCACGAGCACAGCCTGTATGCGCGGCTCTTCCTGGCGGAAGCTCACGCGGCCGAAGGCCACGGGGCCGCGGCGTTCGCCATGCTCGGGGAGGCCCGCCGGGCGTTACCCGAAGAGCTCGTGACCGATCAGGGACTTCAGGACCTCTTCGGCGCGCTCACGCAGGCCGACGTGGATTCGCTCGCACAGATTCGCCGTGTGCGGGCGTACATCGAAACCTGGGAGCAGCGCCAGACGGCCTGATCAGCCCCCGATCTGTCCCTTGGTGGAGACCTCTCCACCACCGCCCGGCGGTTCCGGATCCGGATCCATTGGCCCGTCGCCGGCATCGAGGCCGAAGAGAATTCGCAGAGCGGAAAAGAAACCGAAGACGTCGAACATGGACCCCTCCTTGGCGCTCGCGGGTCTCGCGAGTCGCGCGGGAGAGGGCGCCCCCTGCACCTATACCTGGGTCGGAGCGGGGGAGGTTCTTGCACCCCCTGTCGGAAAATTTTCTTCTGTGCCCGGAAACCCGCCGGAACCCTCCGCGGGGCCCATGTGTG
>CAZXSG010000089.1:6087-9679 GCA_964643185.1 uncultured Holophagales bacterium | reverse complement strand
GCGGAGACACCCGGTCGCGCCGGGCGCCGCTGCTGGAAAACCCCGAAGGGGCGCGCGCCGCCGCGGCGCCGAAGGACGCCGCGCTGACCACCGCGGCGCCGAAGGCCGCCGCGCTGACCACCGCCGCGCCAGCCGTGGGGAAGACCCGCGAGCCCGAGGAGAGCTTCCAAACCGAGGCGGCCGGAGCGAAGGGCTTCGACCTGGAGCCACCGCCGACTCCTCCCCCCCCCCCTCCCGCCCCCACCGTCGACCTCTCGCCCTTGGAGCACGCGGTCGCGACGCTGAAGAGCTCTCTCGACGCCGAGGCCGCGCAAGGGGTGGCGCTCCGTGCCGAGCTGGGGGAGACGCGGGAGCTCGTTGCCGCGCTCACGGCGCGGGCCGAGGCGCTCGAGGCCCTCGTCGCGGCAAAACCCGGCCCGGAGCCCATCGGTCTCATGGAAACGCGGATCGCGGCTCTCGAGGGTCCGAGCGATGCGACGGCTGCACTGGAGCGCCGCCTCGCGGAGCTCGAGCGGCGGCCGGGCTTCGACGCCGCTCTCGCTTCGGTGAGGCAGCGTCTCGACGCTCTCGAAGAGGGCGCGGCCGCAACGCCGGGCCCGGAGAGCCTCGGTGACGTCGTGGCGGGCCTGGCCGCGCTCCGGCAGGAGATGCTGAAGGGGCAGGAGCAGATCGCCGAGCGGCTCGACCCGGCGCTCATGTCCGTCGCCGGACTTCGCAGCGCCCTGGACGACGCGCGCCTCCGGGAGGAGCGGGAGCGCTCCACGATGAAGTCGGCCCTCTCGCTCGAGACCGCCGCGCTGAGCGCCGCCATCGAGGAGACCCGCCGGTCGATCGCCTCCCTGCCCGAGGCTCTCGGGGCCCTTCGCGAGGAATCCAGCCGCAACATGGACGGCCTTCGGAGCGCCGTGGACGAGAGCCGCCAGCGGGGAGACCGCGCCGAGGAGCAGGTCGCGGGACACTCGCGCCGGCTGGAGGAGCTCGGGATCGCCCTGTCGGGTCTCGAAGCGCTGACCTCCGTCCCGGCCCGGATCGCGTCGCTGGAAGGGCGCCTCGAGTCGGCCGCGGGAGAGATCGCCCACCAGGCCTCGTCGATACACGGGCTCTCGACGCGTGGCGAGGAGGCCGAAGCGCGGCTCTCGGCTCTGGCGAACGATCTCGGGGCACGGATCGAAGGAGCCGCGCGCTCCGCGTCCGACGCCTCCGAAGCCGCCGCCCGGAGTCTGGTCGCGGCCGGGGGCGCCGACGGGAAGCTCGCGGAGCTGGAGGCACGTCTCGGCGACGCGTTGCGCCTGGCCGAGGAGGCCCGCGCGGCAGCCGCGAACGCCTCGGGCACGTCGGGCACCGCCAGGCTCGAGGCGGCCGAGGCGATTCAGGCCCTGGAGGCCCGCCTCCTCGACCGCATCTCGAAGGCCGAAGGCCGGAGCCGGGCCACGGCAGAGGCTCTTCGCCGCGCGCTGGACGCGCTCGAGAGCTAGGAACGCGATATCGGGTTCCTTTGAGCCGGGATCAGGCCGGGTGGAGCGAGCCGTTCGTGGGTGGCCGCTCCGAGTGGCGGCTCAGCCAATCCTTGAGGCGCGTGAGATCGGGACTCGCGGCACCCGCGACGAACTCGGCGCCCGCCGAGTACAGGAGGACCCGCCCGCCGCGTTCATCGGTGACGAAGCCGCCGGCCCGGCAGCGGGTGATCTTCACCTGGACCGCCAGCTCCAGCTCGTCGACGACGGCCTTCAGGTCGTACGCAGCGCCGGGACGCAGGGGGCAGGCGACTTCCAGAAGCGCCCCTTCCTGCGACAGATTGCGAATGCCCACGGGCACCGAGGCCTTGATCTTGCCGTTGCCTCCATGGTCGATCGGCACACGCTGTGACTTGCGTCGCTCCGGGCTCATACAGGAATCCTACACCCGGGACCACCTGCCGATTCCAAAGACGATTCTCGGCGCGAAGAGAGCGGAGCGGATGGTGCGCAGGCCAAAGGCCGGAGCCTCACGGCAGCAGGGGAAACCCATAACTGGGTTTCCCGGTTAGGACGTCAGTTCGGTGAGGAACCGCGTGTCCTCGCGCCAGCCCGGTTTCACCACCACCGTCAGCTCGATGTGGAACCGCCCGCCAAAGACCTTTTCCAGCTCCAGCCGGGCCGCCGTCCCCGCATCCTTGATCATCGATCCTCCGCGCCCCAGGACGATGCCCTTGTGGTTGTCCTTCTCCACGATCACGTCGAGCGTGACGACCGTGAGGTTGCGCTCCTCGTCTTCGCGATACGAACGCACCACGACGCCGAGACCGTAAGGAATCTCTTCGCGCGTCCGCTCCAGGAATTTCTCGCGCACGATCTCGGCAACGCGGGTCGCGTCGTCGGTCGTCGTGATCGTCTCCGCGGGAAACAGCTCGTCGCCTTCGGGGAGGTGCGAGAGGAGGGCGGCCGTGAGCTCGGCCAGGCCGTCGCCCGTGAGCGCCGAGATGGGCACGATCTCGTCGAAGATCTTCGCTTCCGAGAGCTGCGCCATGAGCGGCAGGAGCCGGTTCTTCTCGACCAGATCGATCTTGTTCAGCACCGCGAGCCGCGGAGGAGGCGCCTTCGCCAGGATCTTCAGCGAGAAGCGGTCCCCGCCACCCCACTCCGCCGACGCGTCGATGACGAGCAGGCGCACGTCTTCCTCGCGAATGGCCTCGTAGGCCTCGTCGAGCATCAGCTTGTTGAGCCGGTGGAGCGGCTTGTGGAGGCCGGGCGTATCCACGAAGACCATCTGGCCCTCGGGGCTGTTCCGGATCCCGAGAACCCGGCGGCGCGTCGTCTGCGGCTTGTCGGAAACGATCGCGACCTTCGTGCCGACGAGGGCGTTCACCAGAGTCGATTTCCCCACGTTCGGGCGTCCCACGACGGCCACGGTGCCCGCCTTGCGCTGCCCTGAGGGCTTCGCGGCCTCTGGAACCTCGATACCGTCCTTCGATTCGTTCTCGCTCAACGTCCCCCCGCTTCCGCGCTCTCGCGCTCCACACGGAGCGACGTCTTCGTCGGCTCGCGCGTCTCGCGCTTCACCTTCACACGGTGGATGCGCTTCCGGTCGGCTTCTTCCACGGAAAAGAGGAGCCCACCCTCGTGCGTCTTCTCGCCCGGGCGTGGAATGTGCCCGAGCCGCGCGGAGACGAGGCCGGCCACGGTGTCGTACTCGGCCGGCGGGAACGTCACGCCGAAGAGGGCACCAACCTCCGACACGCGCACACGGCCGGCGACGGAGTAGCTTCCATCGGCGAGAGGAATCACGGTGTCGAGGGCATCCTCGTGCTCGTCGGCGATCTCCCCCACGAGCTCCTCCACGAGGTCCTCGAGCGTGACGAGCCCCGTCACGGCACCGTACTCGTCGACGACCACGGCGAGATGCTGGCGCCGCCTCCGGAAATCGGCGAGGAGCGTCGTGATCGTCTGGCACTCGGGCGCGAACAACGCCTCCCGCGCGAGAGGCCGCGCCGTCACGGGGGGGTTCGGCCAACGGAGCCCCGTGCGGATGTCCTTCACGTTAACGCACCCCACGGGCTTCTCGCAACCGCAGCCCGCGACCGGGATACGGCGGCAGCCATGCCCAGCGTAAGGAG
>CAZXSG010000089.1:0-6077 GCA_964643185.1 uncultured Holophagales bacterium | reverse complement strand
TGGAAGGGACCGTGGGGGGCGAAGAGGTCTTCCTGGGCTCGCCTCAGGCCGCCGCGCGGCGGACTTTGCTCTCTGCGTCTCAGGATGACGCGGTCGCGCGCTTCAATGCGCAGGGCAAGACCGTTTCGGTCGTCGTGATCGACGGCCGGGTCGTGGGCTTCCTGGCCATAAGGGACGAGGCGCGGTCCGACGCAGCGGCGGGCTTGCTGAGAACGCCGCGCACGAGGGGGGTCGGGGTGAATTTCGTGCGAACGAAGAGATCCACGATCTCCGATAGCGGCGCGGTCACGTCGGCCACCGTCATGTCGGGCCGCGGGGTCATCACCTCGCGCACGGTTCGGTCCCCGAAATCCACGGCTCGCGAGACGAGCTCTTCCTCGTGCTTCTCGAGGAGGCCCTCTTCGCGCGCCACGTCGAGGAGCGCCTTCATCTCGATCTCCTTGGTCTGCTCGCGCTCGCGCTCGCGATCCGGGGTATCGGGGCTCTCCTTGGCCCTCGCCCGCCCATTGCGTCCGTCCTCCTCTTCCTCGCCGTCGTCCACGAGACGGGCGAGGAAGGGGTAAAGCGGCACCGCGCAGAGAGTCGCCACCGGCGCCAGCCACGCGAAGCTCCGCAGCATCTCGTCGGCGCCGCGGAGGGCCACCTGGCGCACGACGAACGCCTCGAGGACCAGCCAGCCGAAGAGGAGCGTGATGGCGGCGATGAGCCAGGGCTCGGGGAGACCGAGCGTCGCGAGGAACGGCCCCAGGGAGAGAAGGCCCCCGAGCACCGCGCTCTGGGCCGTCATGCGCACGGCGATGCGCGACACGTGAACGTACTCGGGAGAGAGGAGCTGCCGGAAGCGCCTCGGGTTCTCCTCGAGGAGCGCCTTGCGTTTGATGGACGAAAGGCTCTCGAGTGCCTGCGCGAACGCGGAGAGCACTCCGTAGAGCCCGGCGAAGAGGGCCGCGAGGACGAGCGCGAGCCCCGCGCCCGCGGTGAACGGGTTCATGGCTCGTCGTCCTCCGGAACGCCGTCGGGACCTTCTCCGAACAGGCGTTTCACGAGGAGGCTCTGCTTGCGGAACATCTGCCCGTCGTCTTTCTCGTGGTCGAAACCCAGGAGATGCAACACCCCGTGGACGAGGAGGATCTGCAGCTCGCGCTCGAGGGAGTGCCCTCGGGAGCGCGCCTGGCGCGCCGCACAGGGCACGTCGATCACGACGTCGCCGAGGAAACCGGCTTCACCCGACGGGAACGAGAGGACATCCGTGGGTTTGTCCTTGCTTCTCCACTCCCGGTTCAGGCGGCGCATGCGGGCGTCGCCGCAGAAGAGGAGCGAAAGGCTGGCCCCGCGTCCGCGGCGGGGAGAGGCACCTTCGAGGACCGTACGCGCGAACCGCGTTGCCGCGGCTTTGCGGGCGATTCCGAACGACGCGAGCGTGCTCGTGACCTCGACGGCGGGTGGGGGTTGGTCTCTCTTCACGGGTGAACGGGGGCCAGAGCCGGCCGATGCGGCCGGCACTGGCCCTCGGACTCAGGCTTCTTCGGAGGCCGCCCGAGGCTTGCCGAGCGAATCCGTCGCGGGCTTGGACTTGTCGAAGTTCTCGTACGCATTCACGATCGCCTGCACGATCGTATGCCTCACGACGTCCCGCTTGTCGAATCTCACGAACTTGATGCCCGGGATCTCGCACAGGATGCGGTCGGCCTCGCGCAGCCCCGAGACCTTTCCGTGAGGCAGGTCCACCTGGGTGACGTCGCCGGTCACGACCGCCTTCGAACCGAAGCCGAGGCGCGTCAGGAACATCTTCATCTGCTCCGACGTGGTGTTCTGAGCTTCGTCGAGGATCACGAACGCGTCGTTCAGCGTGCGTCCGCGCATGAACGCGAGCGGGGCGACCTCGATGATGTTCCGCTCGAGCATCTTGCCGACCTTCTCGTAGCCCAGGATGTCGTAGAGCGCATCGTGGAGCGGCCGCAGGTACGGATTGACCTTCTCGGCGAGGTCGCCGGGCAGGAAGCCCAGCTTCTCACCCGCCTCCACCGCGGGACGACAGAGGACGATCCGCTTCACGCGCTTTTCGAGCAGCGCGGCCGCGGCCATGGCGACGGCGAGGTACGTCTTGCCCGTGCCGGCCGGACCGATCGCGAACACGATGTCGTTCTCGAGGATCGCCGAGAGGTAATCCTGCTGGCGTACGTTGCGCGGAGAGACGACCTGGCGAAGCGCCGGCCCCATGGCCCGGTTCTCGAAGAAGTCCACGAGCGACGCGTCCGGCTCTTCCTTGAGAATCCGTACGGCCGCCACGAGATCGTGCTTTTTCGGAGCGAGCCCCTTCTCGATGAGGCGTGCGAAATCCGACAGGAGGCGCGCGGCCAGGGCACGGCCTTCTTCGGGACCCGACACCGAGACCTCACCGCCGCGCGCCGCGATGGTGACGCCGAACGCGTCCTCGATGAGCCTGAGGTTCTCGTCGTGAACGCCGAAGAGGGCTCCGAGGCCGGCTTCCGGAAGGGAAAGGGGAATGGCTGAAGTTCGGATGAGCAGAACCTCCTTTTCGAAAGCATAGGGAGAGAAGGCTCGCCGCGTCAACGCAGAAGGCCGGGCGTTCGCCCGGCCTTCCCACAGGATCTCCGGTGCCAGGACGGCACCGGTCGACTTACTTCGAGTACAGCTTGACGAAGTCGATCATCTCGTCCGAATGAACGTTGTCGACGCGGTTCTCGAGCGTGTCGCTCGCGCTCGCGAGCGTCTTATGGTGGACGGCGGCCACGGTCTTGCCCGACTTGTCCACGATCTTCCAGTCCCACACGATCGTGCCCGATCCGGCTGCCTGACCGATCCAGCCACCCCACGCCGCGCCCTTCTTGGGGTAGCGGAACTCGGTGATCTGGCCCTTCATGGTGTACTCGCCGGAACCGCCGGTCACGAACTTCACGCCCCACTTGTCCACGCGCTCGTTCGTGATGTTCGAGAAGACCTCCTGCATGTACTCGTCGCAGTTCTTCCATTTCAGGCTGCCGTAGTCCTCACCCTTCGGGGGATCGGCCACCTTCTTGAACTTCTCCACGTGAATGGTCTTGCCCTTGAACGAGAAGTCGGGCGAGACCCATTCGCAGTCGAACTTGCCCTTCTTGCAGCTCTCGATTCCCAGAAACTCCTTGTCGGCGCCCGGGCTGTCGGCCGCCGCCGCGGCGAAGGGAAGGGCGAGCAGCGTCGCCGTGAGGAAGAGAGACTTGATCTTCATGGAATCGTGTTTCCCCTTTCCTGAACGATTTGGATGCCCTGAGCGCGTGCTGTCGCGCCCCGCCACATTGTAGGCGCCACCTCGCGGCGGCCTGTGACCTTCGTCATGGGCGCGACCTCGGCCCGGCCTCGGCGCGACCTCAGCTCCGTCTCAGTCGGCGCGCTCCGTGCGCGGAGCGACGCGGGCCGACGGACCCCGTCCGGCGGTGGCTCCAATGGCTCCGCCCCGGGTTCCGAGCCCCAACGCGGGGGAGGTGATCACGAGCGGCCCAACGCGGGCGAACAGCAGCTCGTACCGCATCACCGCGGGCCCTCGCACCACGACCCGTTGTACGAGGCCCACACCCGGAGAAAACAGCTCGCGCTCGTAGCCGCACTGGAAAACATCCGGATACACGACTTCGAGGAGTCCGCGCGCGACTCCGAACCCCGCCGTGACCTCGGCCGAATGCGAAGCAACGCTCCCGATCCGGGAGCAGGTGTGAACGCTGGTTTCCCAGCGAGCCCCGATGGCGGCCGCGAAATCGTAGAGCAACGATTCGGTACCGGTCCCCGGATCGACCCGCAGAAGACGGCCGGACGGGTCCTCGCGAAGGCAAACGCCTCCGTCCAGAAGCCCGGTGACCATCGAGCACGCCGTTCCCAGAACGGTGACCGCTTCGCCCACCTGGATGTGAATGGCATTGCCGTCCCCGGCCCGAGCGAGCACCCACTCGTTGCCGGTCTCCAGCGGGAAATACCGCGTCGCCGCCTGGGCGCTCAACCAGTGGGGAGCGAGAATCAGGACAACGGGGGCGACAGCACGCCAGACCTTCATGGCCAAGCCTCCCGGCTGGCGCGAGTCTACGCCAGGCGAACGGTCCGGGATCGAGAAACCCGGAACGGGCCCGTACCGAGCAACTTCAGCCCCCACCAAAAAAAACGGCGGGAGGTTTCCCTCCCGCCGTTCCAGAACCTCTGGAGTGGGTCTTACTCGGCGTCGAACGCCTGGAGCTCGACCGGGGTGATCGTCACGCCACCGAGAACCTGGAGGCGGCCGTTCGCCACGTTCTCCTGGGTCGCGCCTAGGCCATTCTGATCGGTCAGGTTGGCGAAAACGGGGTCCAGCGAAACGTTGATGGGGAACGTCGGCGCGCCCGACAGGGTGAGCGTGAGCGTCATGCACTGGTTGCCCGGAGCGGGCGCATCCAGCGTGAACGCGAAGTTGTTCGTCGCGAGCTGGGCAACCGAAGCAAGGCTGACCTGGCCCGCGGCGGAAGCCGGCACGTCGGTCGCCGGCCCCGCACACGTCACGGAACGCGCGAGAGACGCGGACGCCACCGAACCGGCCGGCGTGTAGAACACCCGGACCGCGACGCCCTGAATGGCGGCCGGCTCGGTGTTCTCGTCGAGCGTCGACGGCGCGAGCGACTTGTCCCGAACGTACACGGGAATGTTGATCACCTGATTGGGCGTGCCACCCGAGATATTGCCGTTCCCCAGAGTGATCGAGTCCTGGGCTTTGGCTTCTCCCGCGAGGAAGGCGGCCGCCGCGAGGACGGCCGCTCCCGGGAGCACGGAGATGAGGCGCTTGGCGTTCATCATCGTCTAGCTCTCCTTCTTACTTACTATGTGCTCTATGCCCCTCGGATCTCACGGTCCCGGAGGACCAATGAGGCCGAGGAGAACGCTGTTGAGGAAGAACATGTCGGAGGCTTCGACCGCGCCGCTGCTGTTCGCATCGTAGTTGCAGAGCGAGGGGAGGACCGCCGGAATGCCCAGGGTGAGCCTCGAGTTGATGGCGAAGATATCGGCGGCCTGGAGGTCACCCGTGTTGTTCGCGTCGCCACGAACCGCATAGGTGTAGCCGTTGGTGAGCGTCGCCGTGGCACCTGGGCCGTTGGAGACGACGATGTTGCCCGTGAACGCCGGAGCGGGGACACGGTTGGCCGAGGTGGCCGTGATCTGCGTGGCCGAGTCCACCGTGACCGTCGCCGGCACGCCAGCGAGGGTGACCGTGGCCTGGGGCTCGAAGTTCGTGCCGACGATCGTCACGACCGTACCACCCGTCACGTTGCCGCAGTCGGGCGACGCGCTGGTGATGGTGGGCGTGGCGAACGTCTGGCCAACGGTGATCGTCTTGGAGCAGACGAACGTGGGCTGGCCCATCGTCAGGATGTCCGTGACCGTGACCGTCGCGGTGTAGACGCCCGCGTTGGTGTAGGTGTGGCTGGGGTTCTTGATGTTGCCCGTGAACCCGTCGCCGAAGTCCCACGCGTACGTGAAGGATCCGCCGCCGCCAGCCGGGTTGGCGTCGAAGTTCACGAGGAGAGGCGCGACGCCCGCATCGGGGGTCGCCGTGCAGGACGCCGTGAGCGTGCAGCCCACGCCGCCGTTGGACGGGCAGCCGAGGGTCGTGGCGATGTTGAGCGACCAGCAGTTGAGCGTGCCGACGTCCGCGCCGACGCGATCGAACAGCTCGAGCTGCCAGTTGCCGTTGAGGTTCGCGCCCGTGAGTCCGTTGAAATTGTCGAGCGAGTTGCCCGCCAACACGACATAGGTGTCGACGGTGAGGGGACCCGGCTCGGGACGGAACGTACCAGCGAACGGGGCCGCACCCGTGGTGATGCTGTTCGCCGCAGCCTGGTCGAACACGGTTCGATTGGCGCAGCTCGTTCCGAAGTTGTCGCCGGAACCGCCACGATTCAGGATGAGATAGACCAGCGTGCCGCCCGGGGAACGGAGCCTGGCGACGACGTCGCTATCCCACGTGTGGGTGATCTGCAGCGAAACGGTCAGCTTGGCCACAGCGCCAGCGAGGCCGGCCACCGGCATGACGGAGGTGACGGCACCATCGACGGCACCAACCG
>CAZXSG010000088.1:2486-9714 GCA_964643185.1 uncultured Holophagales bacterium | reverse complement strand
GCGAATCGTGCGCTTCGGGTCGATGAGGAACACGGCGCGCACCGTGGCCGTGGCGCTCGCGCCGGGGTGGAGCATGCCGTAGAGCGCGGCGACCTTCATGTCGATGTCCGCGATCATCGGGTAGCCGATCTCCGTGCCCATCTTCTCCTTCATGTTCTGGAGCCACGCGAGATGGGAGTGGATGCTGTCGATCGAGAGGCCGATGAGCTTCACGTTGCGAGCCGTGAACTCGCCGCTTCGCCGGGCGAACTCGGTGAGCTCGGTGGTGCAGACGGGCGTGAAGTCGGCCGGGTGGGAGAAGAGGATGACCCAGTTGTCCTTCCCCTGCCACTCGGAGAAGCGCATCGCCGCGGACTCCGTGGTGACGGCGGTGAAGTCGGGTGCGGGGTCCCCGATGCGGGGCATGGAGTACGTCGCGGTTTCGGACATGAAATCCACCTCCTGAGGGGGTGGATCCTAACCCGCGACGCGGGCGCTGGCGGGGAGCCGCACCGTGAACGTCGAGCCCTTGCGCAGCTCGCTCACCACCGTGAGGTCGCCGCCCAGGAGCTGGCAGAGCCGGCGGCTGATGGTGAGGCCGATTCCGGTGCCTCCGTACTTCCGCGTGGACGAGGAATCGCCCTGCGTGAACGGGCGGAAGAGCTGGCCCTGCTCCTCCTCGGAGATGCCGATGCCCGTGTCCGAAACGTGGAGCAGACACCAGCGGCCGACTTCGTCCTCCACCTGCCCCACGCGCAGCGAGACCCGTCCGGCTTCGGTGAACTTCGCGGCGTTCGAGAGCAGGTTGTAGAGCACCTGCCGGAGCCTCACCGGGTCGCCGTAAACGGTGCTGCCCGAGAGCTCACCCGAGACGTCGAACGCGTTGCGGTTCTTCTTGAGGAGCGACTCCACCTCGGCCGAGACGGCCGAGATCACGGGCCGCACGGGGAACGTCTCGAAGCGGAGATCCATCTTCTCGGCCTCAATGCGCGACATATCGAGGATGTCGTCGATGATGCGCAGGAGGTGGTTCCCCGCGGAGGACACCTTCGCGAGGTCCGCCCGGGCTTCCTCGGGCTTCATCGTCGCGAGGTTGTCGGCCAGCATCTCCGTGTAACCCAAGATCGCCGTGAGCGGCGTGCGCAGCTCGTGGCTCATGGTCGCGAGGAATGCGCTCTTGGCGCGCGTGGCGGCGAGCGCGGCCTCCTTGGCTCGGAAGAGCTCGGCCTGTGCCACGGTTTTCTCGTGCAGCTCGCGCTGCATGCCCGAGTAGAGCCGCGCGTTCTCGATGGCGATCGCGGCCTGCGTGGCGAACGCCATCGCGAGGCGAGCGTGCGCGTCGTCGTAGAAGCCCGCTTCCTTTCGCTCCACGGTGATCATGCCGATGAGGCGGTCGCCCACGAGGAGGGGAATGCCCATCCAGGCGCGTACGGCGGCCTTTTCGTGCTCGGGCTTGCGGAACTCGGCGTAGAGCGCCTGGGCGTCCTCCAGGATGAGGGGCTTTTTCGTCTCGAGCACCACGCGGTTGGGCGTGTCGCCCGTGCGGGCGTTGATGCGGACGCCCACGACGTCCTCGAGGCGCTCGAAGCCGTGCCCGCCGATGATGACGAACTCGTCGCCCCGCAGCTCCTGTACGGACGCGCTGGAGTGCGGCACCACCCGCCGCAGCTCCGTGAGGATGCGCGTGAACACGTCGTCGAGGTCGAGCGTGGCCGAGAGCACCTGCGTCGCGGCCTGCAGCGTCTCGGCCTCGGCGCGGGCCCGGCGCTCCTTGTCGAGAAGGCGGGCGTTCTGGAGCGCGATGGAGGCCAGTTCGGCGAAGTGGCTCACGGCCTCGATGTCCGAAGGGCCCAGGTGCCGGGCGGGATCGCGCGCGATGAGCCCGAGGACGCCGACGACGCGCCCGCCGTGGGTGAGCGGCACGCCCAGCGCCGCGTGGAACGCGCTCCGGCCCGTGATCTCGAGCTTGCCCTCCCAGGACTCGTAGTCGGCCACCACGAGCGGCTGGCCGCTCTCCCACACCCGCCCCACGAGGCCGCCGCCCTTCAACACCCTGCGGGAGACGAGGTCGTCGGCGCCCGAAACGGAGACCCTGAGCTCGAGGTCGCGCTCGTCGGCCGTGACGAGGTAGAGGTAGCCCTCCTCGGTGCCGGCCAGCACGGCCGCGTGCCGCACGATGGCCTCGAGGAGCCGGTCGATGTCGAGCGTGCCGAGGAGCCCGATGGCCGTGTCGTGGAGCGCCGCGAGGTACGCGTCCTGGCGGGCGCGGAGGCGCGAAAGCTCGACACGGAGCTCGTCGTTCGAGAGCGTCGCGGACATCGGGTGCCCGCATTATCACGGACGACGGCTCGTGTGGCTCCGCCCCTGCGGGGCTGCGCACCGGCGAACCCGCTCAGAGAGCCTTGTAGAAGAAGACCGCTTCGTGCGGCGTGCCGTCCGGGTCATGGGCGTAACCGGGAATCGCGCCGGCGGCCGTCCACCCGAGCCGGCGGTACAGCCGGTCCGCCGGGTCTCCGGCCTTCGTGTCGAGCGTGAGGAGGCCGAACCCGGCGTCCTGCGCGGCGGCCTCGACGGCGCGCATGAGCCGCTCGCCCAGGCCCGAGCCCCGGCCGCGCCGGTGCACGATGAGCTTCGCGATGTCGGCGCGGTGCTGCTGATTCGGGGGCCAGGCCGGCTGGAGCTGAACGGTGCCGACGAGTCCCTCGGCATCCCGTGCAACGAGGAAGACCGCGCGGGGGAGTGACGAGTCGATGGTCTTCCGCCACCACTCTTCCGAGCGTTCGACGGAGAGGGGCGAGAGGAACGTCACCGCCGCCCCGGAGTCGACCGCGTCGATGAGGAGGAGGGCGAGGCCCCGGAGGTCGGCATCCGAAACGGGCAGGCTCAGGCGTTCGAGGTCGTGCGAGCTCATGACATGGGGAAGATACGACGGCTATCCTTCCGTTCATGCGTCGCGGGGTTGCCGAAATCGCTCTCGCCGGTCTCCTGACCGTATGGACGGCTTCCGCGCCGGCCCTCGATCCCGGCAAGGCACTCACCCAGTACGTTCGCGACGCGTGGCAGCCCGAGCAGGGCCTTCCGCAGAGCAGCGTCACTGCCATTCTCCAGACGCGGGACGGATACCTGTGGCTGGGCACTCAGGAAGGCCTCGTGAAGTTCGACGGCGTGCGCTTCACCGTGTTCGACACGCGGTCGACCCCCGAGCTGGGACACAACTTCGTGCTGACACTCCTCGAGGACCGGGAGGGGCGCCTCTGGATCGGCACGTATGGAGGACTGGCGCGGCTCGAGAGGGGCACGTTCAGCCGGTTCACCACGGCGCAGGGGCTTCCGAACGATCAGGTGCGCGCCCTGTGTGAGACCCGGAAGGGCCAGCTCTTTGCCGGCACGCTGGGGGGCGGCATCGCGCGGCTCGAGGGCGAGCGCTTCGTGCCGGAGCCCGCGACGAAGGACCTTCCGGGAAAGCGCGTCCGCGCTCTCGTCGAGGACGGCCAGGGGGCGCTCTGGATCGCCACAGACGACGGGCTCGGCAGCCTTCAGGGCGGCGTGCTGCGCCACCTCGCCACGAAGGATGGACTGACCCACAAGGATCTGCGGGCGCTCTTCCTCGACGCCGAGGGCACGCTCTGGATCGGCACCGACGGCGGCGGTCTAAACCGCCTGAAGGACGGCCGTATCACGGCGCTCACCACGAAGGACGGCCTCTCGCACGACGTCGTGCGTTCGCTGTCGGCCGACAGGGCCGGGAACCTCTACATCGGAACGTGGGGCGGCGGCCTCGATCGTCTGAGCGGAGGCCGGCTCTCGGCGCTCGGGACGCGTGACGGTCTCCCGAGCGATCAGATCTGGGCGACGTACGAGGACCGCGAGGGGAGCCTGTGGGTGGGCACCGACGGCGGCGGCCTCCACCGGCTGAAGGACGCGCCGTTCACCGCGCTGACGAAGCGCGAGGGCCTCACGAACGACATCGCGATGACCGTCCTCGAGGACCGATCCGGGGCGCTCTGGGTGGGCACGTACGGGGGCGGTCTCGATCGCCTTGCCCCGGATGGCCGGGTCACGGCGTTCACGGCGAAGACGGGGCTCGCCAACGACACCGTCCAGGCGCTCCACGAGGGGCGCGACGGCACGCTCTGGGTGGGCACCTCGGGCGGCGGCCTGCAGAAGTTCGTGGGCGGCCAGCCGGGGGCCGTCGTGGCCGGCCTCCCGAGCGATCAGGTGAGGTCGCTGCTCGAGGATCGGGAGGGGACCCTGTGGGTGGGTACGGACGGCGGCGGCCTCGCGCATGTGAAGGACGGCAAGGTCACCGTGCTCACCGAGCGGAACGGACTGTCTCTCGAGGTCGTGCTGGCGCTCCTCGAGGACCGCGCGGGGAACCTCTGGATCGGCACGGACGGCAGCGGCCTCGGCCGGCTGAAGGACGGGGAGCTGACGGCCTTCGGGAAGCGCGAGGGGCTGGCTCACGACATCGTCTCGGCTCTGTACGAGGATGCGGACGGATCTCTGTGGATCGGCACGTCGGGCGGCGGTCTGGGGCGTCTGAAGAATGGAAAGCTCGCATTCGTGTCCCGGAAGGACGGGCTGTTCGACGACAGCGTGTTCACGATTCTCGAGGACGCGGCCGGCAGCCTTTGGATGACCTGCAACAAGGGCGTCTTCCGGGTCTCCCGCAGCGAGGCCGGGGAGGTGATGGACGGCAAGCGCCAGAAGCTTGCGTCGACGTCCTACGGAATCGCCGACGGTCTGCAGAGCGTGGAGTGCAATGCCGGCTCGCCCGCGGGGTTCCGGGCGCGGGACGGCCGGCTCTGGTTCGGAACGATCCGGGGCGTGGCGGTGGTGAACCCGGTGAAGCTCGAAGGGAATCCGCTGGAGCCTCCCGTCGCGATCGAGGAGATCCTCGTGGACGGCCGTCTGGTCGCGGCCTCGGGCAACCTGCGTCTTCCCCCGGGAACCCACAGTCTCGAGGTGCACTACACGGCGCTGAGTCTGCGCACTCCGGGCCGCGTCCGGTTCCGCTACCGCCTCGCCGGGTTCGACGACGAATGGATCGACGCCGGCGCGCGCCGCACGGCCTACTACACGAACCTTCCACACGGCGAGAAGGTCTTCCAGGTTCTCGCGAGCAACGACGCCGGGCTCTGGAACGAAGAGGGGGCGAAGCTCGCGATCACAGTCGAGCCCCGCCTCCTCGAGAGGAACCCGGTGCGACTGTTGCTGGCGGTGGCCTCGGTGGGGCTCCTCTGGGGCGCGCACCGGGCGCGACTGTGGCGCCTCAGGGCCCGCGAGCGGGAGCTCGTCGCCGTGGTCGAGGAGCGCACGCGCAGCCTGCGCGAGGAAAAGGAGCGCACGGAGAGGGCGCTCGCCGAGGCCGAGGAGCACGAGCGGCGGGCCGAGGCCGCGAGCCAGGCCAAGAGCACGTTCCTCGCGAACATGAGCCACGAGCTGCGCACGCCGCTCAACGCGGTGCTGGGCTTCAACCAGCTCCTCGAGCGCGACGCGGCCATCACCGGCGAGAGCCGCGAAGGTCTCGGAATCATCCAGCGCTCCGGCGAGCACCTTCTCGGGCTCATCAACGACGTGCTGTCGATCTCCAAGATCGAGGCGGGCCGGCTCACGCTCGACGCGCGTCCCTTCGACCTTCACGAGCTGCTCGAATCCGTCGTGGCGATGGTCCGGGTGAGGGCCGAGGCCAAGGAAGGCAAGGACCTCGAGGTCCTCTACGAAAGCGCCGGGGTGCCGCGCGGCGTGCGGGGGGACGACCTCAAGCTCCGGCAGGTGCTCGTGAACCTCCTGGGCAACGCGGTGAAGTTCACCGAGCGCGGCCACGTGCTCCTGCGGGCCCGCTGGGCCGCGGGGCGCGCGGTGCTCGAGGTCGAGGACACCGGGCCGGGTATCGCGAGCGAGCAGGTGGCGAAGCTCTTCGCGCCGTTCGTGCAAACAGAGAGCGGCCGGAAGGCGCGCGAGGGAACGGGCCTCGGTCTCGTGATCAGCCGGCAGATCGCGCGGCTCATGGACGGCGACATCACGGTCGCGAGCACGCCGGGCCGCGGCACCACGTTCCGGCTCGACGTCGCTCTGCCCGAGGCCGTGCTCGAGAAGGCCCCGGAGCGGGGCCGTGTGGTGGGGCTCGCGGAAGGGCAGGAGGCTCCCCGCATTCTCGTGGTCGACGACGAGAACGAGAACCGGCTGCTCCTCACGCGGCTGCTCCGTTCCGTGGGCTTCTCGGTGAGCGAGGCCGCGAACGGCGCGCTGGCGATCGAGGAGTGGCGGGCGTTCCGGCCGCACGCGGTGTTCATGGACATGCGGATGCCGGTGATGGATGGCGTCGAGGCGACGCGGCACATTCGCGCGGAGGAAGCCGGGAGCCCGAGGTCCGAAGGGCGCACCGTGATCCTCGCGCTCACCGCGAGCGTCTTCGAGCACGAGCGCGCCGAGATTCTCGACAGCGGCTCGGACGATTTCCTCATGAAACCGTTTCGCGTGGAGACCGTGCTCGACAAGCTGGCCGCCCACCTCGGAGTGAGGTACCGCCACGCCACTGTGGAGCCTGCGTCACCCGGGGCGGGGGAGCGGAGCGGCTTCGACGTGGCCGACGGGCTCCGGCGGGCCGGCGGCAACGAAGCGCTCTACAGACAGCTCGTCAGCGGCTTCCGCGAGGAAGCGGCAGAGGTCCTGCCGCGGCTGCGCGAACTGCTCGGCAAGGGAGACCGCGAGGGGGCGCGACATGTGCTCCACACCTTGAAGGGGACCGCGGCAACCCTTGGCGCCCGGCGCCTCGCGCGCGCGGCGGCGGAGTTGGAGGTGAGCCTCGACGGCCTCGACGACGTCCCGCCGCGGGAGCCGTCGCTCGAAGGGCTCGCCGCGAGCCTCGAGGACGTCCTCGCCGGGACGGATCGTGTCGTGGGCCGTGGCGACGTCAACGCGACGCAGGCCGTGACGCGGCCGCGGGATTCCGCCGAGGCCGCGCTCGCGCTCGTCGACCGGCTGGCCGCGCTCGTCGCGGCGGGGGACCTCGCGGCCGCGGACCGCATCGCGGAGCTTCGAAGCGCGCTCGGTCCGGACGCCTCCGATCTCCTCGGAAAGCTGGAGCGCGCCGTCGACAGACTGGACTTCGAAAAGGCCTCGGGTCTTCTCGCCGGGGTCCGCGCCAGGGTGGCCGCGTCAGGCCGCGAAAACATCGCGGAAGGGACCGAGGAACCGCCGCTCGGGGGACCAGTCGGTGATCGCGAACACGACGTGTGAGAACGCC
>CAZXSG010000088.1:0-2476 GCA_964643185.1 uncultured Holophagales bacterium | reverse complement strand
TCCGGAAGTCCACGGCCGTTCGCTTCGGGTCGTTCCCGAACGCTCCGCAGCCCCATGCGCCCAGGACGAGGGTTTCGTAGCCGTAGGCCCGGGCGATCGCGAGGACGCGGTGGATCCGCCGCTCGAGGAGGTCACCGGATTCCGGTTGACCAACCGTGTGGGCGTACGGAGCGGCACACGTCAGGAAGTCGAGGAGCCAGGGCTCCGGCAGCTCGGCTCCGTCGTCGGCGCGGAAAATGGGAACGCCAGGAGAGTAGATGGTCCAGTCCGACGAGGCCTCGTCCGTACGCTTTCGGTGCTCGTCGTACATGCGGTCGCCCACGAGCGTCGAGTAGAGCGCGCTGGATCTGCAGATGGCCTCCTCCTGAGCCAGGGCACCATGGAGAAAGCCGCCTCCCGGGCTGATGCCGTTGGCGAAGTTCAACGCGAGAGGTCGGTGCCCGGCTTCCAGTAGCCGTTTCGAGGCGCCCGTCGTCGTTTCGTTCGAAACCTGGACGAGGATCTCCGGGAACGCAGCGGCCACGGGCGTCGGGAGTGATGCGTCGGGAGGGATGCTCACCTTCGCGGCGATGGCGGCCGTCACCGCCGGGAGCCAGTCGACCCATGCCGATCCGCAGCGGTACGTGCCCGACTCGGCAGCATCGACGGCAGAGATCCCGAGCGCGGTCGCGGCGGCCCGCGTGATGCCGAGCTCCCGTCGCCTCGAGACGGCGAGCTCGTCGGAGTCCAGGCAGGGGAGGACTTTCATCAGCGCCTCCTGTGAAACGTTGCGCAGGACCTCGATGCCTGCGCGGAGGTCGGCTCCGAATCCGTCGGCTCCGATCTCCTTCCACAGGTCCGGCGCGTGCCGGAACAGTCCGCCCCCCACGACGATCCGGGGGGCCGGGCGAGGTCCCTCGGTCCGAAGCGCTTCGATGAGCGAGACGACGGCCGGCAGGTTGAACAGCATCGTGGCAGAGATGCAGACGATCCGGGGCGCGGTCTCTTTCGCCAGTCGCAGAACGCCGTCGGCGGGTAGGTTGGTCCCCAGGAACCGCACGTCCCAGCCGTCGGCCTCGAGCACGTCGGCCAGCATGTGTCCGCCAACCTGGTGCAGCTCGCCCTCGATGCCCGTCACGATCGCGGGACCCCGGCGCACCGCCGATGGTCCCAGCTCGGGGTAGAGCTGTGCGAGGACCGACTGGGTCACGGCCGTCGCCACGTGCTCCGTGGCCACGGTGATCTCGTTTCGCTCCCAGAGGCGTCCCACCTCGTACTGTGAAGGCTGGAGCACGTCGACGTAGACGTCTGTGATCGTGCTTCCCGTCCGCAAGGCCTCGCGAACCACGGTGAGGGCGGCCTTGCGGTTTCCGGCGAGGGCTGCCTGAGTGAACATCTGACGCGAAAGGTCGTGCCCCGAGGCGCCCGGAACCTCGGCGCCGTCGGCCTCTAGCGAGACCGCAGCCGCGATTCCGGCCGCAATCAGCTCCCGGACGAATGCTGCAGACGGCTCTTCGAGGTGCTCGCCGAGGGCGACGCCGATCTGCGCGAGGTTCTCGGCCAGGAACGCAGCTGCGATCCCGCGGGACGCGAGCATCCGGGAGGTCCACCGCGCATAGGCCTCGAATGAGGCGGTGCTTCCCGCTTCCATCGCGCTGGCGAGGAACGCGAGGTGGAACCGGGCGTCCTCGAGGCCGTGCTTGCGAGCTCTGTCCCCGTAGCGCTCGATCCAGTCGGGATGGCGCGTCAGGAACTCGTCGGTCACGGCGGCGGCCACGGCCTCCTGCGCCCGCCGGAGGGCCTCCGCGGCCTCCCGCCTCTCGCGCGCGTCGAGCTCCGCTCTCACGTCGCCTTCCCGTCCTGCTCGAACGCGAGCAGCGCCCGTTCGGCACAGTCGGGACAGTAACCGTGACTCAGGAAGAGCGAGTTCTTCTTGAGATACTCGACGACGCTGTCCCACTTCGCCTCGCCGACCTTGACCTTGCCGCACTCCATGCAGATCGGGAGCACCTCCTGGATCTTTCGGAGGTGCCAGTACGAGCCCTTGAGCTCGTCGTGGACCTGCTGCAGCTCGGCGCGGGCGCGGGCGAGCTCCTTGCTCTCCCGCGCCCGCTCGCGCGCCACTGTGGCGAGCTCGTTGTTCAGCTGGACGAGCTGCTGTCCGGATTGGGCGTTTCCGGCCGCGGGCTCGCCCAGGAGGACGAACCTCGCCGGCTGGAGGTCGAGCTGGCAGGTGAGGGAGACGGGCATGGCCCCAATCGGTGCGAAGTTGAGAGTGAACCTCTCCCGCGGCGAACGTGAGGCCGCGTCCAGTCGCTCCCGGAGAATCTGCTGATCGCTCGGGGGGAGGAAGGGCCAGACCGGTTTGCCCAGGAGCGCCTCGGGGTGCGTCCCGAGCGCGTCTGTCAGCGTGCGGTTCACGCCGGTCACGAGGCCGTTCCGGTCGCCATGGAGAACGCAGACGACGGTGCTCTCCCCCAGAAAGCTGGCGAGGTGG
>CAZXSG010000087.1:0-9778 GCA_964643185.1 uncultured Holophagales bacterium | reverse complement strand
TCACCGCGTCGAGGAACGGCATGAGGCCCCGCAGCCGCGCTCCGACCTCTTCGATCGGGTGCGCGCGCTCGCTCCTGCGGCGGGCTTCGAAGGCCGCGCGGCCCGTCTCGTTCTCGTCGATCCACCTCTTCGCGAAGGATCCGTTCTTCACCTCGGCGAGGAGCTGACGCATGGTCTCCTTCGTCTCGGGCGTCACGATGCGCGGGCCGGCCGTGTAGTCGCCCCATTCGGCCGTGTCGCTCACCGAGTAGCGCATGTAGTTGAGGCCGCCGCGGTACATGAGATCGACGATGAGCTTCAGCTCGTGCATGCACTCGAAGTACGCGATCTCAGGCTGGTAGCCGGCCTCGACGAGCGTGTCGAAGCCCGCCTTCACCAGCGCCGACACGCCGCCGCACAGCACGGCCTGCTCGCCGAAGAGGTCGGTCTCGGTCTCCTCGGCAAACGTCGTCGCGAGAACTCCCGCCCGCGTGCAGCCGATGGCCTTGGCGTAGGCAAGCGCGTCGCGGAACGCGTGGCCCGAGGCGTCCTGATGCACGGCCACGAGCGCAGGCGTGCCCTGACCTTCGACGACGACCTCGCGCACGCGGTGCCCCGGCGCCTTGGGCGCGACGAGCGCGACGTCCACGTCACGCGGCGGGTCGATGGTGCCGAAGCGGATGTTGAAGCCGTGCGCGAAGAGCAGCGTCTTGCCGGGCTCGAGCGCGGGCGCGATGAACTCCCTGTAGAGAGCGGCCTGAGACGTGTCCGGCGCGAGCACCATGAGGATCCGCGCCCGTTCGCAGGCTTCGCGGAGCGACGTGACCTGCAGGCCGTCGCGCCGGGCCTTCTCCGCGGAGCGGCTGCCTTCGGGCAGGCCCACGAGGACGCTGATGCCGTTGTCTCGCAGGTTCAGCGCGTGCGCGTGCCCCTGGCTGCCGTAGCCGAGGATCGCGACCGTGCGGCCGTGAAGGTCTTCGATGCGGGCGTCTTTGTCGGTGTAGGTGCGGGCCATGGTCGTTTCTCCTTCTTTCTCGGTTCAGTTTTCGATCGGGGCGCTGCCGCGGGGGAGGGCGACGCGGCCGGTGCGGACCATCTCGAGGATTCCACGCGGGCGGAGGAGCTCCACGAGGCCGTCGACCTTTTCGACGTCGCCCGTGATCTCGACCATCACCGAGTCGGGCGCGACGTCCACGATGCGGGCGCGGAAGATGTCGATGAGGCCGGCCACTTGCGCGCGCTCGGGCTCCGGGCAACGCACGCGGATGAGGGCCAGCTCGCGGGCCACGGCCGGGACGTTCGTCACGTCCTTGACGTCGAGCACCGGCTCGAGCTTGAGCAGGTTCGCGGCCACGAGGTGTGAAGGGACGCGCGCGGTGTCGACCACGAACGTCATCCGAGAGATTCCGGGAGTCTCCGTGCCGCCGACGGTGAGGCTGTCGAGGTTCACGGCGCGTCTCCGGAAGAGCCCCGCGACGCGCACGAGCACGCCGGGCTGGTCTTCCACGCGGGCGACGAGCGTGTGCTTCACGCGCTCACCGCCAGTGCGTTCTCGTGCGGGCGGCGGATCATCGCGTGGAGGTCCTGCCCCGCGGGGACCATGGGATACACGGCCTCCTCGGCCTCGACCACGAAGTGGACGAGCGCCGGACCCTTGGCCGCGCGCACGGCGTTCACCGTGGGGATGACGCCCTCGCGGGTCGTCACGCGGTGCGCGGGCAAGCCGTACGCGGCGGCGAGCGCGACGAAGTCGGGCGAGAGAAGCGGCGTCGCGGCGTAGCGCTTGTCGTAGAAGAACTCCTGCCACTGCCGCACCATGCCGAGGAAGCCGTTGTCGACGATCGCGATCTTCACGTCGACCTTCTCCTGCATGAGCGTCGCGAGCTCGCAGAGCGTCATCTGGAAGCCGCCGTCTCCGGCGATGACCCACACCTCGGCGTCGGGGCAGGCGATCTTGGCGCCGATGGCGGCCGGCAGCGCGAAGCCCATGGTGCCGAGCCCGCCCGACGTGAGCAGCGAGCGCGGCTTCTCGTGCGGGTGGTACTGCGCCTCGAACATCTGGTGCTGACCGACGTCGGTCACGATCACCGCGCCGCCGCCTGTCGCCTGCCACACGTCGTGGATCACGTGCGCGGCGAGAAGGCGTCCGTCGCTCGGGCGATGCACGATGTCGCGCGACGCGGTGTCGCCCTTGCCCTTCGCGATGTCCTTCATCCATTCCGGGTGAGAAGCCTCGGCGACGACCGGGAGCAAGGCCTCGAGCGTGGCGCGCAAGTCGGCGCAGATCCCCACGTCCACCGGCACGTTCTTGCCGATCTCCGAGGCGTCGAGCTCCACGTGGATCTTCTTCGCCTTGCGCGCGTAGGTTTCGAGCTTGCCTGTGACGCGGTCGTCGAACCGCATGCCGAGCGCGATGAGGAGGTCGGCCTCCTGGATCGCCTTGTTCACGTACGCCTCACCGTGCATGCCCATCATTCCGAGGCAGAGCGGATGGCTGCGCGGAAAGCCGCCGAGGCCGAGGAGCGTGAGCGCGACGGGCGTCTCCGTTTTCTCGGCGAGCGCGGTGAGGAGCGCCGTCGAGCCGCTCTCGATCACGCCGTGCCCGGCCAGGATCAGCGGCCGCTCGGCGTTGGCGATGAGCGCGCACGCTTCCTCGATCTGCGCCGCGAGCGGGGCACGCACGGGACGGCGCGCCCGTTTCGGCTCCGGCCACACCAGCTCCGTCGACGCCTGCTGGACGTCCTTGCAGATGTCCACGAGCACGGGCCCGGGTCGTCCGGAGCGCGCGATGCGAAACGCCTCGGTGAGGGCGGCCGCGAGGTCTTCCACGCGAGTGACGAGCGCGTTGTGCTTCGTGATGGGGAGCGTGATGCCGGTGATGTCGGCTTCCTGGAACGCGTCCGTGCCGAGCGCCTTCGAGGGCACCTGGCCCGTGATGAAGACGACGGGAATCGAATCCAGCATCGCCGTCGCGATGCCGGTGACGAGGTTGGTGGCTCCGGGCCCGGACGTCGCGAGGGCGACGCCGACGCGGCCCGAGGCGCGCGCGTAGCCGTCGGCCATGTGGGCCGCGCCCTGTTCGTGCCGCACGAGCACGTGCCGCACGGGGTACTCGAGCATCGCGTCGTAAATGGGAAGAATCGCGCCGCCGGGATAGCCGAATACGGTGTCGACTCCCTCGCGCACGAGGCATTCCCACACGATCTGAGCTCCGGTTCTCTTCACACAAACCTCCCAGTGAGTTCAAGGGTCGGCCGCTGATCGGCCGCCTGAAAAAGCTCGTCTCCGTCCTTCAGAACGGCTCCCCGCGCGGCGTTCGTCACGAGCGCGCGATAGCGGCGGAGCCAGGGGCTGTCGACCTTGCGCAGTTCGGGATGCCATTCGGCGCGCCTCCGCGCGAGCTCTTCGCTCGATACGAGGAGGCTCAGCGTGCGGGCCACGAGGTCGATCGCGATCTCGTCGCCGTTCCTCACGAACGCGATCGGCCCGCCCTCGGCGGCCTCGGGGCTCACGTGTCCCACGCAGGCGCCGCGCGTGCCGCCCGAGAAGCGGCCGTCGGTGACGAGCGCGACCGTCTCGCCGAGGCCGCGGCCCATGAGGGCCGACGTGGGAGCCAGCATCTCCTGCATGCCGGGGCCGCCGCGCGGGCCTTCGTAGCGGATGACGACGACCGAGCCTTTGGCGACGCGTCCGGCATCGAGCCCTTCGAGCGCGTCTTCCTGGCTCTCGAACACGATCGCCGGGCCGCGGTGCCGGAGCATCGCGGGCGTGACCCCGGCCGTCTTCACCACGGAGCCCTGTGGCGCGAGCGAGCCGAACAGCACGGCGAGCCCGCCCCGCTCGGAATGCGGGTTCGAGAGGGGTCGGATCACCTCGTCGTCCGACGCGGGCGCGCCCAGGTGCTCCCGGAACGTGCCGGCGACCGTGGGTCGATCCAGGTGGAGCCGATCCTTCAGGCGTTCGAGCAGCGCCGGCACGCCGCCCGCGCGGTGGAGGTCGTCCATGTGCCACGGACCCGACGGCGCGATCTTGGCGAGATGCGGCGTGGCATCCGCGATCGTGTTGAGGCGCGACAGCGGATACGGCACGCCCGCCTCCTCCGCGATCGCGAGACCGTGGAGGATGGTGTTCGTGGAGCCGCCCATCGCGACGTCGAGCGCGAACGCGTCGTCCAGCGCCTCGCGCGTCACGATCTGCCGGGGCGTCACGTTCCGCGCGACGAGCTCCAGGATGCGCCGCGCGGCCTGACGAGCCAGCTCCTCCCGTTCGGGCGTCCGTGCAAGCGCCGTCCCGTTGAAGGGGAGCGCGAGTCCGAGCGCCTCCATGAGGCAGTTCATCGAGTTCGCGGTGAAGAGCCCGGAGCAGGAGCCGCAGGTGGGACAGGCCAGATCTTCCAGCTCCTTGAGCCGCTCCTCGCCGATGCGTCCGGCGTGGAACGCGCCCACGCCCTCGAACACGCTCACGAGATCGATGGGCGCGCCCGAGCGGTCGCGGCCCGTGGCCATCGCGCCGCCGCTCACGAAGATCGCGGGGACGTCGAGCCGCACGGCGGCCATGAGCATGCCGGGCGTGATCTTGTCGCAGTTGGGAATCGCGACGAGGCCGTCGAACCGGTGCGCCGAGATCATGGTCTCCACGCAGTCGGCGATGAGCTCGCGCGAGGGAAGGCTGTGCTTCATGCCGCTGTGACCCATGGCGATGCCGTCGTCGACACCGATGGTGTTGAACTCGAACGGCACGCCGCCGGCCTCGCGCACCGCGGCCTTCACGAGCTCGGACATCTCGCGGAGGTGCACGTGCCCGGGCACGATGTCGACGTACGAGTTGACGATCGCGATGAAGGGCTTGCTCATGTCTGCGTCCGTCACGCCCGTGGCCTTCAGGAGCGCCCGATGCGGCGCCCGGTGGAAGCCCTTCTTGATCTCGTCGGATCTCATCGCCCCTGGTTTTCCTTTCTGCCCGGAAAAAGAAAAACCCCCGGGTTTCCCCGGGGGTCGTCGTGTTCGATGTGGCTTGGCTGCTGCCTTCTCGCCTACTCGATCACCCGACCCCCGAAGGGATAAGGAGAACTACCGAAATAAGAACGAGTACGAGAAGGGAGAGAACGGGGAGCACGCGCAGGTCCAGCTCGACGGCCAGGGGACGAGCGGAGGCGGCGGTGCGGCTCATGCGGAGTGGCGCTACGGTAGGGATCCGCCCCCGCGCGTGTCAACGAAAAAGTTTCGATCGCCGGATTCAGGTCTCCCTCGCGTCGTAGACTTTCCTTTCACCCGAATGGCCGACGGCGCGCGCGACGAAGACGTCTCGACACGGATCGACGACGACGCACGCCCCACCCACATCACCGGGGGCACGGTGGGCCCGGGCTCGGTTCGCCCCTGGGCGCTCAACCCCGTGGAGATCGGCGGCTTTCGCATCCTGGGAAAGCTCGGCGAGGGCGGAATGGGCATCGTCTACGAGGCCGAGCAGCCCAACCCGAAGCGCCGCGTCGCGCTGAAGGTCGTGCGCGGCGGCCAGTTCGTGGACGAGCAGTACCTCCGCATGTTCCGCCGCGAGGCCGAGACGCTCGCGCGGCTCGTGCACCCCAACATCGCGTCGATCTTCGAGGCCGGGCGCACCGAGGACGGCCGCCACTTTTTCACGATGGAGCTCGTCACGGGCCGCACGCTCGGCGACTACGTGAAGGAGACCCTGGGCGGCGACAAGCCCACGTTGGCGCATGTCCGCGAGCGGCTGCGGCTCTTCACGGTGATCTGCCGGGCGGTGGCCTACGCCCACCAGAGGGGCGTCATCCACCGGGATCTGAAGCCCTCGAACATCGTGGTCGCCCAGACCTCGGGCGGAAGCAGCCAGGGCCTCTCCGAGGTGAAGGTGCTCGACTTCGGTCTCGCGCGCATCACCGACGCCGACGTCGCGGCCACGGTCGTGAGCGAGATGGGGGCGATCAAGGGAACGCTGCCGTTCATGAGCCCCGAGCAGGCGAGCGGCCACACGGACGACATCGACCTGCGCACCGACGTCTACTCGCTCGGCGTGATCCTTTACCTGCTCCTGAGCGGCCGATACCCGTACGACACGCGCCGCGGCGCGATGGCGCAGGCGATCCGCGCGATCTGCGAGGAGTCGCCGCGGCCGCTGAAGGTGAAGGGCGCTCCCAGCGTCGACGAGTACCTCGAGACGATCGCGCGGCAGGCGCTGGAGAAAGACCCGGATCACCGCTACCAGAGCGCGACCGCGCTGGCCGACGACGTCGAGCGCTACCTCACCAACCAGCCCATCCTGGCGCACCCGCCGAGCGCGATGTACCAGCTTCGGAAGCTCATGAAGCGGAACAAGGCCGGCGTCGTGCTGGCGGGCGGCATGGCGGCTCTCCTCGTCGCGGCGATGGTGGCGATCGTCGTCCAGTCCCGGCGCGTGGTGCGCGAGCGGGATCGTGCCGAGGCCGCGGCCGCGAAGGCGACGGGCGTCTCCGAGTTCCTGCAGAACGCTCTCGGAGGAGCCGACCCGTGGCAGAAGGGCTCGCGGAACGTGTCGCTCCTCGATGCCTTGGCGCAGGCCAAGGTGCGCTTCTCCGGCGCGAACGGCGGGCACCCGCTCGTGCAGGCCTCCGTGCTGCAGTCGATCGGCGAGACGTACGGCAGTCTCGGGGAGTACGCGGAAGGGGAGCGGCTCATCCGCTCGGCCCTGAAGCTGCACCTCGCGGCGACGGGCGAATGGAGCGATGAGACGGCCGCCTCGAAGTCGGCTCTCGCGACGATTCTGGAGAAGCAGGCCAAGTACAAGGAGGCCGAGGGGCCCGCGCGTGACGCCCTCGCTTCGAGCCGGAGGCGCCACGGAGAGTCACACGAGAAGACGATCTCGCAGATGAGCGGCCTCGCGAACATCCTCGTGCAGGACGGACAGGTCCGCGCGGCCCGCCCGTTCGCGGAAGCGGCGCTCGGCCTTTCGCGCAGCCTCCCGAACGGCGAACGGATGGTCGCGAGGTGCCTCATGGCGCTCGCGAACCTCGAGCAGAACGAGGAGCGTTTCGACGCGGCGCTCGCGCACAATCGCGAGCGCATCGCGATTTTGAAGGCCCTGCTCGGAGATCGTCACGCGGAGGTCGCGCTCGCCGGGAACGGCCTCGGCACGAGCCTCATGCTGACGGGCGATCTGGACGGCGCGGTTTCGACCTACGAGGAGGCGATCGAGATCTTCGTGTCGGTGCTCGGCGAGAGCCACCCCGAGGTCGCCACGACCCGCGAGAACCTCTCCAACGCGCACTTCCGGGCGGGACGAACCGACGTGGCTCTGAACCTCCTCGAGCAGGTCCTCGCGACCCGGCGGAAGATGCTGGGGGACGACGCGGAGGCCGTGGGCCGGACCCTCGCGAACCTCGCCATCGTGTACGGCGTGGCCGGAAGGCTGGACACCGCGGAGAGCACGGGCCGGGAGGCCGTGGACCGCCTCTCGCGGAAGCTGGGCCCCGAGCATCCCGACGTGGGGCACGTGCTCGCGCTGATGGGCGACGTGCTGAAGAGGCGCGGCAACCTGGACGAAGCGGAGCGCACCCTGCGGCGGGCGCTCGCGATCCATGTGAAGGCGTTCGGTGAGGATGCCATTCCGGTCGCCGGGACGCGCTCGGCACTGGGCAATGTCCTCGTGGCTCGCCGGAAGTTCGCGGAAGCGGAGAGCCTCCTCGAGCAGGCCTGGCAGGTGCAGGAGAAGCCGCTCGGCGAGAAGGACCGTCAGTCGCAGAAGACGCTCAAGGCTCTCGTCGATTTGTATAGAGCATGGGGAAAGCCCGAGCAGGCCGCGGCGTTCGAGACGAAGGTCCTACCGCGCGGCTGAGGCCTCGCCGGGCTCATGAGGAGCGTGCGGCCCGTGGGGCTGCCCTGGCGGCCCTTGAAGTTGCGGTTGGACGAGGACGCGCACACCTCGCTGACGGCGGAAGGCCGAGCCTTGCAGGAACCCCAGACCATGGTAGCCGAGCCGGTTCACGAAGCGTCCGAACCGGCCTGGCTCGCCGGTCATCCCTCACCGTGGTGTCAGGGAGCAGCCGTTCGGCCCGGACAGAGCCAAAGCCGCGTGCCCCAAGGTGAGGTCGGGTGCGGGTCCGGAATGCTGAACCGACACCCAGGCCTGGCTCGAGAGGGAGTTTCTCGGGAACAGCATCTCGATGCAGCCTCCTCGGTCGCCGCCGATGTTGATTGCCGATGGCCTGGAGATCGGGACACGCTGCGTGGCGAGGAACATCTTGATACGGGGAAGCGGTCCCGACGCCCCAAAGAACCTGTTTGCATCCTCATCGTAGGTCGTCGATGTCAGAGACCAGCTGGGCTGGTTGAAGCCGCTGCCGCATGACGCCCGGGCGCGGCATTCGCGAAGCCACGTACAGAGATCTGGACTCGTGCCGCCGGACGACGTGGTCGTAAGGTCCCAGCGAAACACGATGAGCCAGGTCTTCAGGCCTGCCTGTTCGTCGCTCAAGTACCGGAGCCCGAACCCTGATGGAAGCGGCGCACGCCCATCCCCGCGAAAGCGGAACGCGGCGGGAGCGGTCGTTCCCGGCTCGGCCTCGAGGCCGCGAAACCGGCCGTAGAAGGTCGGGGACTGATCCCAATCGAGGGAGGGCTCGAAGGGCATCGCCACCATGCCTTCGCCGCTGACATGCCCCCCCGGACGCCGGTCCATGAAGAAGAAATCGCCTATGAGAACGTTCGGTGTCGATCCGTCCCGATCCCACCCTGTGGTTGCGAGGGCATCGTTTTGGTAGCGCGCCGAGGAATCTGGAGAATGACCGGTACAGTAGTTGACGACATCGAAGGTCACGAAGCCCGAAAAGTCTCCCCGGAGGGTACCGTCGCCTCCGAGCGAACAGGCCGGATTGTCGAAGTCGAGGATGTTGTCGCCGTCTTCCGGTGTCCGAAGGTCGTCGATATCGCCCGATTCGTCGAGCGAATCCCAGATGGCGAGCCTCTCAGCTCCAGCGAAGGCCGGTTGAGCATGGAAGGCGACGGCCCGTGCCTGATCCGCTGGGTCGGGATTCGGGAACCTCGTGAACGCAAAGAAGCCTGACCGCGGGACGTAGTCGAGCCCACAAGGATCCTTCCCGGCAATCAACCGCTGGGTGTTCGGGTTCACGTTGAGTCTTCCGTTCAAGACGTCTTTCATCCGAAAGCTCATGGCATCCTGGCCGGTCATCGGCACGTTGAACGAGACGACGGGCTTCGCGTACTTGTTCCACACGACGACTTGAACGACGAGACCGAGGGAGCCCGTGTTCGTCACCGACACGAGCGTGTCCGCACCTCCCTCGGCGATGTCCTCGCCCTGCGTTCCGTTGCGCGACACGAGGAAGTACGGCACCAGAAGTGACGCCGCCGGCACGTTCTGCCGCGCACACGAGGCTCCGATGAGGCAGGGTTCAACCAGAAAGAGCGCCAATGCAAGATTCGGGACGCGCTTCAGCTTCATGCAGCGTAGTGGTTCGATGCGACCGGATCTTTCGCGTCTTCTTGCTCGGCTGGCATCCCAGCTCGGAAGCGCGTTGCCGCAGCTCAGAGCGAACGCCCTGAGGGAAGCGGCGGTGGCGGATTCCCGATAGCCTAGGCGCGGTGGCCCGTGAACCCGCCGACGTAGGGGAGCGTCGTGGCCACGGCCCGGACCTCGTCGAAGCGCGCGAGGAGCGCGCCCGTGGAATCCCACGTCCCGGCGAGCAGGGCGTCGCGCGTGGCTCTCTTCAGCGCGACAGGTGCCGCGAGGCCCCCGGCCGTCCCCGTCCCCCTTCCGGGGTCGTCCGATACATGCGAGGAACAGT
>CAZXSG010000086.1:0-9795 GCA_964643185.1 uncultured Holophagales bacterium | reverse complement strand
AAGAGACGCGCGTCGGCGTGGATCGGGAGGTCGATGCGCAACGTGGGCTTCTGGAACTCCGCCTCGTCGACATCGACCATCGCGAGGAACGCATTTCCCGCGAACGAGCCCCAGTTGTAGCTGATCTGCCGGATATTCAGACGGCAGCCGAGAACGAGGACGAAGTCGGCTCCCTGGACCGCGAAGTTCCCCGCGCGCTCTCCGATCGTTCCTGGCCGTCCGGCGAGAACCGCGTGGTCGTGAGGCAGGAGGTCGTGGGCGTTGAAAGCGGTGGCGACCGGAATCCGCAGCCGCGATGCGAGGCGTTCGAAGGGCTCGGCGGCGCCCGCGATGCGGACGCCCGCTCCGGCCAGGATCACCGGCCTCTTCGCGGACTTCAAACGGGAGACCACCTCGTCGACGAGCGCGGGATCGGGCGGACGCTCCGGCTCGCTCGGAGCGTCGTCTCCCGCCAGCTCGTCGGGCTCGATGAGCGCGGCCTGGACGTCGATCGGCACGTCGATCCATACCGGGCCCGGGCGGCCCGAGGTCGCAAGCCGGAGGGCGCGGTCGAGGTGAAGCCTGATATCCGCGGGGTCTTCGACCATCGCCGCGTACTTGGTGAGCGGGGCCGCCAGGGCCACGATATCGACCTCCTGGTCGCCGAGCTGGCGCACCTTCGACTTCGTGAACCGGGTCGTCGTCTCGCGCTTCACCTGTCCTGAAACGACCACCATCGAGAGGGAGTCGGTGAACGCCCCGAAGACGCCGTTGAGCGCGTTGATCCCGCCGGGGCCCGACGTCACGTTGACGAGGGCGAGCCGGTTCGTCAGGCGGTAGTAGCTCTCGGCGGCCATGGCGCAGGCCTGTTCGTGGTGAAACGCCGTCCACTTCAGCCCGGGCGCCCGGCCGATCGCATCGTTGAGATGCATCGCGCCGCCACCCGTCACGAGGAACGCGTCGCGGATGCCGTGATCGGTCAACCTCTTCATGATGTAGTCGGCGAGCCTGATCTTCACTTGTCCCTCGTGAGCGAATCCCGCGAGATGTCGCGGAGGTTGTCCCGGTACCAGCGAGCCAGCTCGCCGATGGCGGCGTCGATCGGGGTGAGCTCGAGCTCCGGAAGGAAAGCCCGGAGGCGGCTCCCGTCTCCGGTGTACTCGAGGCCGAGTCCCTCTCTCCCCACGAGGATCGGGACGTTCGCGGCGCAGGCCTCCCGCGCGCGGTGCGCGAGCGACAGGAGGTCGGGCGTCTCGCTCGGGGTGACGTTGATGACCCGGAGCGGGGCCGCGTGGTCGAGACACCCCTCGACCACGCGAGAGAGGTCCGACACGAAAACGTAGTCGAGCTTTCGGTTCTGGCGCAGCGTGATGGGGAGTCCGTGAAGAGCCTTGCAGATCGCGTTCGAGATGAACCGGATCTCCCAGTCCTCGTGCTTTCCGAAGACTCCGAACGGGCGGAGGTGCACGATTCGGGGATCCCGTTCCGCCCAGGCGGACATCACCCGTTTCGAGAAACCCGTGTCGTCGTTCGGGAGGACGAGAGCCGCGTCGTCTTCCCGGGCCTTCCGGATGTCGCTCGATGTACCGTATTCCGCGCCCGATCCGAGGACGACGATGCGTACGCTCGGGGCCGCATGGGTGACGAGGGCGAAGAACATCCGCAGGTTCGCGGCCGCGAGGTCGGGAGCCGGAGCCGCGTTGCGATGACCGGGTCGCGTGGCCGAATGAACGATGGCGCCGGGCCTCACGTCCGCGAGGAGCCGAGCGACCTGGCCGGAATCCGTCAGGTCCAGGGCCGATCGCCCGGGGGCGACGACCTCATGGCGCTTGCCCAGGTGCTCGACGAGATTCCGGCCGATGAAGCCCGAGCCGCCGGTGACGAGAACCCGCACTAGTTCGCTGGAGTCGCCGCGTCGGCGGGATCCTGACCGTCGATTCCGCGCTGGTCGACCGACTTCCGGAGCGTCGGGTCGCTCGCGTAGGGCGTGTCGAACATGTCGATCCGGAGCGGCGCGTCCTTCGGGCAGCCCCGGAGCAGGCGCTCGCCTCCGGTCAGCTCGCGACACGAGATCTGGCCCTTCTGAAGAGGAATCGCCATGTAGAAGGAATCGGGGGTGATCACGTCGCCCTCGGCCAGGTCTCGCGCCGCGTAGACGCCTCGGACGAGCGCGTCCAGATAGCGGATCTCGCGTTCGGGAGGCACGCGTTTCTCGGTGCCGGCCGGACCGCACATTTCCTTGGCTTTCGTGAAGGCCTTGAACCAGGTGTCGATGTTCTCGGGCCTCGAGCAGTACGACGAGACGGGTACACCCTCGTAGTCGATGTCGATATGCCGCTCGAACGTGCGAGCGCCCTTCGCGTACGCGATCGCGATCGAGATCTCCCAGCTGCGCTCCTCGTGGGTCGAGAAGCCGATGACGTTCCCCGGATACCGCCTCACGAGGAAGTCCACCTGGTTCAGCTCGAGGTCGCGATCCTCGCTCGGGTAGAGCGACACGCAGTGGTTGAGCGCGAGCGGGATCGACCGGCTGTCGAAGAAGCGGACGAGATCGTCGATGTCCTTGAGCGAGGATCCCCCGGTCGAGCAGATCACGGGCTTCCGCGTCCGCGCGACGGCCTCGAGGAGGGGCCAGTCGTTCATGTCGGAGCTCGCGATCTTGATGATCTCGATGCCGAGCTCGTTGCAGAGGTCCACGGACCGCTCGTCGAACGGGGTGGCCATCCGGATGCAGTTCGAGCGGCGCGTCTCCTCGACGAGGAGGGCGAGCTCCTGAACGGTCAGCTTCGTATCGAGGGTTTTCTTGATGTACCGGATGTCGGAGCGGTGCCGGAAGGCCTGGTGGATGAAGTTGTCGACGTCGCGGAACTGGAGCTTGATGGCCGCGCGCACGCCGTTGTGGCGCACCACCTTGGAGAAATCGCGGATGATCTTCAGGCCGCGCTCGACCTTGCCGAGGTGGTTGTTCGCGAGCTCGAGAACGAAGAGCTCGTGAAAGATGTCGTGCTTCAAGGAACCTCCGACGGGGCGATGATAATCTCGAAAATGAGCCGGACAGCGGGCCAGTGCGGAGCGTCTTGCGTGGTGCCACCGTGGTGAGAGACCCGGCCTGTCCGGTGTGCGGATCCCGGGATTTCGAGGAGCTTCACCGGCAGCAGTTCCTGCTGGCGGGAGATCGCGCGGCGTCCTACACCGTCGCGAGCTGTCGCGGCTGCGGGTTCTCCCTCGCGCGGGACATTCCTCCTCCCGAGGTCTTCGCACACCATTACGCCTCGACGAGCCGCCACGCCTACGAGGGGAGCAGCTCGGGCGTTCCTCCCTCGATTCATCGGTCGCACGCGGACCTGGCCCGATCGCTCGTCGAGCTCGTGAGAGACCATCCCTTCCGGGCCGAACGCTCCGCGCTGCGCCTCCTGGACGTCGGCGCCTCGACGGGAGGCTTCCTTTCGGCTCTCCGCACCGAGGGGTTCCGCGACCTGACCGGCCTGGAGCCGGCCCCGGCGTGCCGCCGGATCGCGCAGGACGTATTCGGCGTCGAGGTCGTCACGGCGAGTCTCGAGTCGGCTCCCTTCGCGGAGCCGTTCGACGTGGTCACGGCCTGTTCGGTGCTCGAGCACCTTCCGGACCTGGAAGCGAGCGCGGGACACCTGGCCGGCCTCGTGGCGCCGGGCGGCGTGCTCTTCGTCCAGGTACCCGACGCGGGGCGTTTCCTGGAGGATCAGGTCGAGCCCTTCCTCGAGTTCTCGTTCGAGCACATCGTGTATTTCTCGCGCGTCACGCTGCGCTCCCTCCTCGCGAAATTCGGCTTCCGCGAGCTCGCCGCGTCGCATACGGAGGTCGATGTCAACGGGGTTGCCTTTCCCGCTCTGAACGCGGCCTTCGTGAGGGGCGACGCATCCGCATCATCAGCGGCATCGGCTGGAGAGGCTTGGGATCCCGCTCCTCTCAGACGCTACGTCGCCGCGTGTCGTCTCAGGCACTCGGAGATCGAAGTGGCTCTTTCCCGGGATCTCTCCCGCGACGAGCCCGTCGTCGTTTGGGGCGCCGGATCGCTCTGCTCGCGGCTCCTCGCCACGACCTCGCTTCGAGAGCGGCCGATCGAGTTCTTCGTCGACAGCAATCGCTCCCTGCACGGAAGCCGCCTGATCGGAAGGGAGATCAGACCTCCAGAAGCTCTCGGTGAGAGCGACCGGACCGTGCTCGTGGCCAGCTACGTGTGGGCCGATGAGATCAGGAAGACCCTTCGGAGCCTCGGGCATCGGGGCCGGGTGGCCGGTCTCCCTCGCCTCGCGCGAAGTTGAGGCGCTCCTTCTCGAGCACGGGGGGCCGCGCGAGCGCCCGCGTCTGGAGAGAGAGGATGTACTCGCCGAGGAGCCCCATGAAGAAGAGCTGCACCGAGATCGCGAAGAAGAGGCCGATCACGACCGGCGCGATCCCTAGGGCGAAGTTGTCCCAATAAACGAGCTTGTACGCCAGGTAGCCGAGAGCGACCACGAAGCTCAGGAACGCGAGCGCGAAGCCGCCGATGGTCGCGAGGCGGAGCGGCAGCTTGGAATGGGTGGTCAGCCCGAGCATCGCGAGGTCGTAGAGCGTGAAGAAGTTGTTCTTGGTGAGTCCCCTCTTCCGCAGCGGCTGCTCGTAGGGGACCGTCGCGAAATCGAATCCGAAATCGGTGATCAGACCCCGGATGTACGGGTAGGGATCTCCGAGAGACCTCAGCGCCTCGATGAACGAGCGGTCGTAGAGCCCGAAACCGGTCGCGTGCTCGACGAGCGGAACTTCGGCCAGGTTTTTGAGGAGACGGTAGTAGACGGTGCGCACCGCGAAGAAGACGAAGCTCTCCTCGCTCTTCGTCTTGACGCCGAGAACCACCGGAATACCGCTCTCCCATTTCGCGAGGAACGCCGGAATGAGAGCCGGCGGGTCCTGAAAGTCGCAGGCGATCGTGATGATCGCCTCGCCGCCCGCCGCGAGGAGTCCGTGGTAGGGCGACCTCACGTGGCCGAAGTTCCGGCGATTCAGGATGACCTTCACGTTCGGATGGGCCGCCGCGAGCTCGCGCAGGCGCCGGGCCGTCGAGTCGGTCGAGGCGTTGTCGATGAAGAGGTGCTCGTAGCGATATCCCGCGATGCCTGCGAAGACCCGGGCGACCTCGGCGTGAAGCTCGACGACGTTCTCTTCCTCGTTGAAACAGGGCGTGAGCACCGTGACGAGCTTCATGCCTTCTCCGCGAACACGAACGTCTTCTGAAGGATGTATGAAAACGTGGCGGTCAGGGGTGTGAGGATCGCGGAAGTGACATAGAGGTTGAACCCGCCGCGCTCGGCCAGCCACAGAGGTCCAACGGACGCACAGTAGACGAGCGCGTAGGCGAAGAGGAACCTGCCGAACCGACTCCGATCCCGATCGGCGAAAACGAGACTTCCCGAGGTCTGAAAGTTGAAAAGCACCCCGAGAACCGTGCCGATGAGCGCCGCCCACGGGTACGGGAACCCCAGATAGAGGAGCGAGGCGAAAAGAGCCCAGCCGAAGGCGGTGTTCAGGACGCCGACCAGGACGAAGCGCAGGGCTCTCAAATCCAGGGCGCGTGCGGCGCGTCCATGCATCGCCTGATGATCGCATCGCCCGCGGGGATTGAGGTAAGTTCCGGGCATGAAGCACGTCGTCGTCCTCGGTTCCGGCCTCGTCGGATCCCTCATGGCCAAGGACCTCGCGCTCGACGGCCGGTACAGCGTGACCGCCGCTGATCGCAGCGAAGAATCGCTGGGCCGCCTCCGCGATCTTCCGAACCTCGTCACCGAGCGCGCCGATCTCGCGTCCGCCGCGGAGATCCACCGCCTCGCCTCGAAGGCCGACGTCGTCGTCGGCGCGGTACCGGGCTTCATGGGCACGGCGATGTTGAAGGCGGTGCTCGAGGCGAAGAAGCCCATCGCCGACATCTCGTTCGCGCCCGAGGATCCGTTCACGCTCGACGAGCTGGCCCGCGCGTCCGGAGTCCCGGCCATCGTCGACTGCGGGGTCTCGCCCGGGCTCTCGAACCTCGCCGCGGGACGAGCCGAGTCTCTCTTCGAGGAGACCGATCTCGTCCGCATCATGGTGGGCGGCCTCCCGTTCCGCCGTGTGCTCCCGTACGAGTACCGCATCGTGTTCTCGGCGACCGACGTCATCGAGGAGTACACGCGCCCCGCGCGTCTCGTCCGCGACGGCAGGCTCATCACCGTCCCGGCGCTCTCCGAGCCCGAGCTCTTCGAGTTCGCGGTCGCGGGAACGCTCGAGGGCTTCCTCACCGACGGCCTCCGCACCGTGCTGCGTACCGTGAAGGCGCGAAACCTCGAGGAGAAGACTCTGCGCTTCCCGGGGCACGCCGCGAAGATCGCTCTCCTCAGGGACACCGGCCTCCTCTCGAATGAGCCCATCCTCGTGAACGGCGTTTCGGTCTCTCCGCGCGCCGTCACCGAGGCCGTGCTCTTCCCGCTCTGGAAGCTCCCTTTGGGAGACGAGGAGTTCACGGTGCTCCGCGTGGTGGCCGAGGGCCGTTCGGGCGGCCGGCGCGTGCGGCGGACGTACGAGCTCTTCGACCGCACCGACGCCAAGACCGGCGCGCCCTCCATGGCCCGCACCACGGGCTTCCCGTGCACGATCGCCGCCCGGCTCCTGGCCGAGGGCGTTCTCCGCGAGCCCGGCGTGCGTCCGCTCGAGCTGCTCGGCAAGGAGCCGAGCGTCTTTGGCGCGCTCGTTGACGGCCTCCTCGCCAAGGGAGTGGTGTTCACCGAGCGGGCCGAGGAAATCGTAGAGGCGTCCACCGCGACGCAGGCCACGCCCTGAGAGGTCCCGGGGGTCCGCGCCTGCCCGGCGAGAAGACCCCGGGCCCCCGCGCTCGGAGCCGCGCCGAGAACACGCCCGGGGACGACGCGAAGAAGAAGCTGCCGAAGAGCGAGCGTCTCAAGGCGCTCCTCCCCGAGATTCTGGAGCTCGTCAAGCCGAGAGCCGGCATCCTCGGCCTCGGGCTCGTGCTCATGGCGATCAACCGGGTCTCGGGTCTCGTGCTGCCCGCCTCCACGAAGTTCCTCATCGACGACGTCGTGGGCAAGCGGAACGTCGAGCTGCTCGCCCCGCTCCTCGGGGGCGTCGTCCTCGCGACGATCGTGCAGGGCGTCACCTCGTTCTCGCTCACGCAGCTCCTCTCGAAGGCCGCGCAACGCCTCATCGCCGAGCTCCGTCAGAAGGTGCAGCAGCACATCGGACGGCTCTCGGTCACGTACTACGACGCGAACAAGACCGGGGCTCTCGTCTCGCGAATCATGAGCGACGTCGAGGGCGTGAGAAACCTCATCGGAACGGGGCTCGTGGAATTTTTCGGCGGCCTGCTCACGGCCTCCATCGCGCTCGTCGTGCTGTTCCGCATCAGCCCGCTCATGACCGTTCTCGCGTTCTCGTTCTTCCTCGTGTTCGGCGTCGTGCTGTGGAAGGCGTTCGGCACGCTGCGCCCCATCTTCCGCGAGCGCGGCAAGATCTACGGCGAGGTCACGGGCCGCCTCACCGAGTCTCTGGGCGGCGTCCGCGTGGTGAAGGGCTACCACGCGGAGGACCGTGAGGCGACGGTGTTCTCGGGAGGCGTGGGCCGCCTGCTCGAGAACGTCCTCAAGACGCTGACCGCCACGTCGGCGATGAGCCTCGCGTCGACGGTGCTGCTGGGGCTCGTGGGCTCCCTCGTGATGTGGATCGGAGCGAAGCAGATCCTCGCGGGCGAGCTGACGCTGGGCGGCTTTTTCACGTACACGCTCTTCCTCGGGTTCCTCGCGGCACCGCTGTTCCAGATCGTCGCCATCGGCACCCAGATCACCGAGGCGCTGGCCGGGCTCGAGAGAACCCGCGAGGTGCTCGGCGAGCGGCCCGAGGACAAGGACCCGAAACGCACCGAGGACCTGCCGCCGATCCAGGGGGACGTCGTCTTCGAGGACGCGCGCTTCTTCTACGACGAAGGGAAGGAGGTCCTCCATGGCGTCTCGTTCCATTCGGCCCCCGGCACGGTGACGGCGCTCGTCGGGCCGTCGGGCTCGGGCAAGAGCACGATCATCGGCCTCGTCGCCGCGTTCCACGCGCCCACGGCCGGCCGGGTTCTCGTGGACGGCGCGGATCTGTCCACGGTGCGCCTCGCGAGCTTTCGCTCGCAGCTCGGCGTGGTGCTGCAGGAGACGTTCCTCTTCGACGGCACGGTGCGCGAGAACGTCGCGTTCTCACGCCCCGACGCGACGGACGAGGAGGTGATGGCCGCGTGCCGCCTCTCGCGCGTGGACGAGTTCGCCGAAGGGTTCGAGCTGAAATACGAGACGATCGTGGGGGAGCGGGGCGTGAAGCTCTCGGGCGGCCAGAGGCAGCGCGTCTCGATTGCCCGCGCGATCCTCGCGAACCCGCGCATCCTGATTCTCGACGAGGCCACATCGAGCCTCGACTCCGAGAGCGAGGCGCTCATCCAGGAAGGCCTCGCGCACCTGATGAAGGGGCGCACCACATTCGTGATCGCGCACCGGCTCTCGACCATTCGCAAGGCCAGCCAGATCCTCGTGGTCGAGGGCGGCAACATCGTCGAGCGCGGAACGCATGCGAGCCTCTTCGAGGCCCGGGGCCGCTACTACGAGATGTACACCAAGCAGCACGGCGTCGAGACGAACCTCTTCCTCGCTCCCGGGGAAGGGGACTCGGCACCGGGAGACGAAAGCGAAAAGGGCCCGCGCGAAGCGAGCCTTGCAGACGCCGTCCGGCTCCTGTCGCGCTGAGGCGCGGAACGCAGACGGGGAGACTTTCGAAGCGAGGGGAACACGGCCGGCGGCGGAGCGCCGGCCGTGGAGCATCAGCGATCTTTGCGGACGGCCTCGTTGACGCGAATCGTGCGGCCGTCCATCGTGGAGCGGTCGAGCGCCTGCATCGCGGTTGCGGCGGCGCCCGAATCGGGCATCTCGACGAAGCCGAAGCCCTTGGAGCGACCCGAAGCACGATCCATGACGACGGAAGCCGAAGCCACCTCGCCGTGCGGCGCGAAGAGTGCGCGGAGTGAATCGTCGGTGATGGAGTACGGGAGATTGCCTACGTAGAGTTTCATCTGGAAAGTCCTTCGCCCTAGTTGATTCGTGGAGCCTACCTCGTGGAGCTTACCAGCTTGGTAATCTCCCGCGTCATGTCAGAGATCAGAGCGTTTCCCTCGGGCCGTCCGCCGAAGGCCCTCGCCGCAACCGTCGCGTCGGTCCCGTACGACGTCATCGACACCGCAGAAGCGCGCGCGCTGGCCGCGGGAAACGGCGTGTCGTTCCTCCACGTCTGCCGTCCCGAGATCGATCTGCCCGAGGGAACCGGGCTCTACGAGGACGCCGTTTACGCGAAGGGCCGCGAGAACCTCGACGCGTTCTACGCGAACGGAACGCTCGTGGACGATCCTTCGCCGAAACTCTTCGTGTACCGCCAGACCTGGCGCGGACGCTCGCAGGACGGCCTCGTGGCGTGCTGCTCCGTGGATGACTACGACAACGACGTCATCAAGAAGCACGAGAAGACCCGGGCCGACAAGGAGAACGACCGCGTGAAGCACGTGCTCACGCAGTCGGCTCATGCCGAGCCCGTGTTCCTCACGTATCGGGCGGACGCCGGAATCGATGCGCTCGTCGCGGCCGTCACAGAGGCGCAGCCCGAGTTCGACTTCGTCGCGCCCGACGGCCTAGGCCACACGCTCTGGAACGTTCCCGACGACGGCGCGGCCGCCCTCGTCCAGGCGTTCCGCGGAATCCCCATGCCCTACGTTGCCGACGGCCCACGCCGCTGCCC
>CAZXSG010000085.1:0-9806 GCA_964643185.1 uncultured Holophagales bacterium | reverse complement strand
TCAGTATCCCGAGGGCGCTCAGCAGTAGTCCGCGGGGTATTCTCCGCGAGCGTGCTTCGAGATTCCGTTCCGCCCTCCGGGCCCGGAGACGCCGAGCCCCGGCCGGTTTCGTGAAGTCGCCGCCTTTCGTTGCCGCCGCCGCTGGTCTTCTCCTCGCGGCTCTTCTCCTTGCGCCCTGTCTCGGCGGAACCCGCGTTCCGGGCCGCGGGGATCTCGCGGATTTCTTCTGGCCCATGAAGGCCTACACCGCGGAGCGATGGGCCGCGGGAGGCGCTGCTCCCCTTTGGAATCCGCTGTCGGGTGCCGGCGAGCCGTGGCTCTCACAGCTGCAGAGCGGGGTCTTCTATCCGGGTGACCTTCCGTTTCATCTTCCTTGGCCCTGGGGACCCCTCGCCGGTATCGCGCTGCATCTCGCGATCGCCGCGAGCGGGATGGCCTCGCTTCTCTCGGGTCTCGGCTCGTCCCGTCGCGCCGCGGTCGCGGGCGCGCTCGTGTTCGCGGGTGGCGGGGCGTTCCTCTCACTCTTCCCCGTCTACAACAACGCGTGCACGGCCGCGTATCTGCCCTGGCTCTTCTCCCTCTCCCGAGGTGCCGTTCGCGGCCGGGGGTTCCACGGCTTTGCCCTCGTCGCGGCGCTGTCGTTCCTGGCCGGAGAGCCGGCTCTCGCGGCCGCGGGAGTGCTCGCTTCCGCTTTCGCCGCGTTCCTCTTTCGCAACGAGGGTGAGCGCGTCACGGTGCTGGCCCGGACGGCGTTCTCACGCCTCGCGCCGGGAGCCATCCTGGGAGTGGGCCTCGCGGCCGTGGCGCTCCTGCCCTTCGCTTCGTACGTACGGGATCAGGGGCGCATGGACAGCGTCACACGTGAGGAGGGGCTCGCGCGCGGCCTGGGAGCAAGCGACCTCGCGGACCTCGTTTTCGTTCCGAGCGAGAGGGTCGTTCGGGGTGACGTTCCCGCGAGCCGCGGCGGTTACCTCGTCGCGCTCACGCTCACGCCCCTGGCGTTCCTGCTTGCGCTCGCGGCCCCGGCGGGGTTTCCCGGACGGCGCGGTTTCCTGGTCTTTCTCGCCGCCCTCGGCTGCGCGGGGTTTCTGCTGGCTCTCGGAGCCTCCGGAGGTCTCGCACCCGCCCTCTTCGACGCGGGACTGCTGAAGGGCGTCCGGTTCCCCGCGCGATGGTTCGTGTTTTCTCATCTCGCATTGTCGTTCGCCGCCGGAGCGGGGCTGGATGGCTGGCTCTTCGGCCGCACCGATGCGCGCAGAGACGGGCCCGAGGGGGCCGAGCCGCGCGATCGGTGGCTGCTCGTGTGGGCCGCATCGACGACTGCGCTCGTTTTCGGGCTTCTGGTTCTGGCGCTCGGCGAGGGGCTTTCCCAGAGAGATCTCGCGGCCTCCGCGGCCCTCTGGGCGGGCACGCTCGTCGCGGGTTCCACGCTGGTTCTTTCGGCCCTGCGGCGGACGCCCGGTCTCACGAGGCTCGCCTCGGCCGCCGTGCTCGTGCTGCTGCTGTTCTCTCCGCTCCTCGCGCAGGAGCCGCTGACGAGCGTGCCCTCGAGCTCCATTCACGGTGTCCCTCCGGTCCTCGGCGAGCGTGCGGCAAAGGGTGGCCGGCTCTTCACCATCGCCATGGACCGTCCCCTGCTCATGCGCTGGCTGTTCGACGGCGGCAAGGGTTGGAGCGAGGACACGCCGGGCCGGCTCCACGCCGTCGCCGGCGGGTACCACAACCTCCCCATGGGGATTCCGACCGTCGGCTCCCCGTCTCCCATCGGCTCCCCTCGCCGAGCGCGGCTCCTCTCGGTGGCCCTGACCGGAGGTTCCGCGACGCGCATCCTCTCTCTCCTGGATACGCGGCACCTGCTCACGCCCTTCAACGGACTTCCCGGAGCGCGATTCGTCGCGCAGACCGGCGCGATCAAGCTCTTCGCGCTCGACGGCGGCCTGGGCCGGGCGTTCTTCGCCCGAAGCGCGCGCGCCGCGAGCGACGATGAGGCCGCGGACGCTCTGCGCCGGCCCGGCTTCTCGCCGGAGGACCTGGCCCTCACCGGGCTCGAATCCCAGGCTGCGCTCGAGGCGACGGGACCGGGCGAGCCTGCGGGGAGGCGGTTCGGCCTCGTGACGGTGGTGAGGGAGACGCCCGAGGAGATGGAGCTGACCACGACGCTCTCGACGCGCGCGTTCCTCGTGGTGACGCGGTCGTGGGATCCGGGCTGGCGTGCCGAGGTGGACGGCGTTCCCGTTGCGCTCCACCGCACGTTCATCGCACTCTCCGGTCTCTCCGTGGAACCGGGAACCCACACCGTCGTCCTGCGCTATCGACCCGAGGGGTACCGGGTCGGCATTCTGCTGTCGGCCGTGTCCGCGTTGCTGATCTCCGTCGCCTGGCTTTCGGGACGGCCACCCGAGGCGCCATGACGGAGCACACGATCTTCGCGGTCTTCAGCTTCGCCCTCGGCGGCGTGGTGGGTTCCTTCGCCAACGTCTGCATCCATCGGCTCCCGAGAAACGAGTCCATCGTGTCGCCGCCCTCGCGGTGCCCGGGATGCGGCAAGCCCGTCTCTCCGCGGGACAACGTGCCGATCCTCGGATGGATCCTCCTGAGGGGCCGATGCCGTTCGTGCGGCATGGCGATCTCGCCGCGCTACCCGCTCGTGGAAGCGCTCGTCGCCCTGCTCTTCCTCGGCGCATACCTCCTGTATGGGCCCACGCTTCCGGCCGTGCGCGCGGCACTCCTCTTCGCGTCGGGCGTCATCCTCGTGGCCACGGACCTCGAGTGGCGCATCCTGCCGGACGAGATCACGCTCGGCACGCTCGTGCTGGGTCTCCTCGCGGCACTCGCCGGAGATCTGACCACGAGACCGCCATCTCTCTTCGCGAGCCTCTTCGTGGAGTCCGCCGCGGGCGCGCTCGTGGGGGCCGGGTTCCTCCTGGCCGTCCGCGTGATCTGGGAGAAGCTCACGGGCTTCGAGGGCATGGGCCTCGGCGACGTGAAGATGATGGGAATGCTCGGGGCGCTGCTCGGGCCCATGGGCGTTCTCCTCACGTTGTTTCTGGGCTCCCTTGCCGGGGCCACGGTGGGGCTCTCCCTCACGATGATGCGGTGGCTGTCCTGGCGCGCCGCACTGGCCCGCGTGAGGCGGAACCCGGCGGAAGCGGTCTCCGTGGCCGAGAAGCACGGTGCGCTCGTGGCCGACCACAACCTTCTGGAGGTCTCGGGGCGGTTTTTTCGGGGCGTGCCCGGGATGCCCGCCGCGGGACGTCCCCTGAGCGAGGCCACGGGGCCGGCCGCGAGGCGACTTCTCGCCGCGGTTCGACTGTCGGTGAGGCGGGCCCGTTTCGGCATCGCGACGCCGATTCCCCGGATCCCTCTCGATGACGACGCCGACTTTTTTCCCATCGTGGCGTTTCACGCCGAGCCCACCGATCGCGGTCTCCTCGTGCTCATCGGCCGTACGGAAGTGCCGTTCGGAGTCTTCCTCGCGGTGGGCGGCGCGCTCGCGCTCGTGGGCGGGCGGGTTCTCCTCCTGAAGCTCTTTGCCGGGCTCCTGCCTCTGCCCGCGGGCCTCCTGCCGTGAACGCCGCCCCGGGGTCGGGTGCGGGCCGCTTCGAAACGCAGGTCCAGCGCCGGCTCCTCGGCGGTCTTCTCTTCGGCCTCTTTCTCTCGGCGCTCTCGCTCATCGTGCTCCAGAACATGACGCGCTGGGCCGTGAGCGAGAGGGAACGGGCCGTGGTGGCCCAGACCCAGGCGATCCTCGAGCATCTCTCGGCGCAGCGCGACCCCACGGCCGCGTTTGCGCAAGACCGCACGACGGCGCGGCTGCTGTGGGCATTCCCCGCGCGCTGGGCTGCGATCTATGACGAAAGTGGCGACCGCGTGGCCCAGGCGATCACCCTCTCCGGCGCGGAGCTCTCACCGGCGCGCGACACGGGAAAATGGCCGCTTCCGGGCGAGGTGGCGCTCGTCGACGCCACGGCCTTGAACCCGCCGTCCCTCCAGGCGCGGGGCACGCTCGTCCACGGCGGGTGGCACCTCGTCGTGGCGTTCGACGGCGAGCCGGTGGTCTGGGCGCGGCGAACCGTCCGCGGCCTGGCCTGGTTCATCGTCGCGGCCGCGGCGACTCTCGTGATTCTGGGCTTTCTCTTCCTCCGCCGATTGCTACAGCCCATTGGTGAGCTCACCGAGGCCGCCCGTGACGCCGGAGAGGTGGTCCCGCTTTCCTCGACGCCGTTCGAGCGTTGGGCGCGCGACGAGATGGACCACGCGGTGCAGACGTTCACGCGGACCATCCACGAGCTGCGCAAGAGCTCGGCGGAGATCGAGGAGCTGAGGCGGCGTGAGAAGGAACGCGCGGACGTTCTGGAGGTCACGGCCACGACGCTCGTGCGCTCGCATCCCGGGGGGCTGCTCGTCGTTTCGGAAGATGGAAAGCTGTCGGAGCTCAACGAGAACGCGCGTTTGCTGCTCGGGCTTTCACGGCGTGCCGAGGGCCGTCCCGCGCGGGAGGTCCTCGCCGGCTTCCCGGAGCTCATGGACGCTCTCGACCGGGCCGAAGTGGGGGAGCCCTCTCTGGCCGTCGAGCTGAGTGTCGGGGCCTCGCCCGAGAGCGGTCGCGCGCTGGCCTTCACAGCGGTGCCGATTGCCGAGAAGGAGGGGAAGCCGCTCGGCACGATCGTCTTCATCGAGGACCGCACGGACACCAACCGTCTGCAGCGCGAGCTTTCCACGCGGCGCGAGCTGGCCGCCCTCGGGGAAATGTCGGCGGGTATCGCGCACGAGTTCCGGAATGCCACCGCCACGATCCTGGGGTATGCCCGTCTCGCGGCCACGAGCGAAGACCCCGTGGCCCGGGCTCGCCATCTCGCGGGCGTGAGCACCGAGGCGAAGCACATCGCCAAGGTGACGGGAGACTTCCTGCTCTTCGCGCGGCCCGAGCGGCTCGACCGATCGACCGTCGACCTCGCGGCGCTGGTGGAGGAGGTCGTTGCCGAAGAGCGGCTGCTTTCCGCCGGCGTGGAGCTGGGGATCACCGGAGTCTTCCAACCGGCCTTCATCGACCCGGCGCTCTTCCGGCGCGTGCTCGTGAACCTCTTGCGCAATGCCGTCGAGGCCCGTCGGCCCGAGGGCCGCGCGGGTCGCGTCGTCGTCCGGGGGCTGGCCGGGGAGGACGTGTCGGGCCTCATCCAGATCGCCGTTGAAGATGATGGGGAAGGGGTCCCCGAGCCGGAGGCCGCCAGGATCTTCGTCCCGTTCTACTCGACGAAGGAGTCGGGCACGGGGCTCGGGCTGGCCCTCGTCGCCAAGATCATGGCGCTCCACGGGGGTACCGTCTCGGTCGACCGGTCCGCCGAGCTGCTGGGGGCGCGGTTTATTCTTACGTTTTCGAAGAGTGACGGCGAGCTGGAGTCGTCGGCGCTGCCAGCGGTTACCCGGAGCGGGATCCGGATCCGGCCGATTGAACCGAAGTGACATGTGATAAACGCAGAATCCATGATATTCGAAGCTAAATAGAGTTTGTTGCTGCTGTTGTGACTTTTTAGATATTGAAACGAATCCTTTTTGATGTATGCTGGTGTCTGGAGGATGCCTTCTGTGTTGCAGAAATCAAGGTCGCTCGCGCGGTTGGGCTCGGCTGGGATAACCGGGAGCGTGGTGCTTGCGCTCATAGGAGGCGTCGCGGGCCTTGACCAGTCGGCGCTGGCCTACTGCCCGGGCCCGGGTTCGTGTTCGTACCCTTCCGCCGAACCGTTTCCTTACAACGGCGATCCCGTTCGGCTGGACGTCGAGCATGGATGTGAGGAGTCCATTCAGCGCCGCCCAGCTATCGTCTTTGACGAGAACGGGACGACGTTCGCCGCTTACCTCGAAGGTCTCGATCAAGTCGGCGCTTTTCGGCCACTCCGGGTCGCGCGGCGCACTTCGGATGGAGGAGTGACGGTTAACGCGGGATCCGGCTCCGCCGTGATGAACCCTGTAATGGCTCGTTTCCCCGGCGGCGAACTTGCCCTCGCATACGCCGTTCAGGATGACGGCATCTACTTGAACCGGTCGGCCCAGCTTCTTTTTGGACCGAACCCCTCAAACACGGCGTTGAAGGTGGGACACCACGGTGGGCTCGCCGCTATCAACAATGATGGTCAGATCGGACCTGCGGTGGCCGCTCTCCCTGGGGGGCAAGCCGTTGCAGCTTGGGTGACTTTGTGCCAGGGGACGTCTCGGGTGATGGCGGCACGCGTGATCCCGCCCGCTACCTTGGCTGAGATCCAGGGAAGTGAATTGAGCTGCGATCCCGCGCCCAAACTCGGGTGGGAAATTGCCCAAGGAGCCAATCTGGAATTACCGAGCGTTGTCGTCGAACCGAGGGGAACGCATTTTTGGATTCTGTGGCGTGACAAGCTAGCAGCTCAAGACAGGGCGCAGCTGGTGGGCCGCCGGTTCGACTCGAACGGCGTTCTGGTCGACTCACGTGTGTTCTTTGAAGCGACTGCGTCAGCTATCGAAAAGGTGACCGTCGCTGCTCGCAAACCAAGGTTGGACGGGAGTGACGCGGCGCCGTGTGGCGATCCGTGCCTGATACCCCCGAACGTTGATCTTCCGTCGATCGTCGCGGCGTACCAGAGCGGCGACAATCTCTTCATGCGTCGTTTCAAGAGTGACGGAACGCCCTTCGACGCCAGTGGGCAGTTCTTGATCCGGGCCGAGGCGCCCTCATATCCCCGAGTTGACATGGATGGTGAAGGGAATTCACTGTTGACTTGGAGTGGGCCGGGTGGAGTAACCAAACTTGTCCGGGTCAGGGTTGACGGGTTTGTTGAATTCGGGGGAGATCCCAGGTTCACCTGCGAACTGTTTCCCCATGGTGCTGTGTTTCAAAGCGTAGCCGCGAATCAAGCTGGGAACTATGTCGCCATCTGGGAACAGCGAACCTCCAACGTTTGGGATATCTGGGCGCAGTACTTCGGTACCCCATCGGCCGCTTCGATCAGCCCCACCTGCGCCAGTACCGTTGGTGGAAGAACAGTAACCATAACGGGGAGCGGTTTCTCTTCTCATGACACGGTCACCTTGGCTGGAACGCCAGCTTTTGTCTCTGTCTCGTCTGTTTCGCCAACTTCGATCACGGCGACAGTCGGACCGCGGGCAAATGGTCCGGCGGTCACGGGCGATGTCGTGATCACTCGTCAAGGTGGCTTGAGCAGCACGATTCCCAATGGCTTCACTTATGCCGTCCGCGGAGATGCGAACAATAGTGGTTCGATAACGGCTTCGGACACTTTCTATCTCAACCTCGCCATGTTCCTCGGCGGACCGATGCCCGCGACGCTCTGCAACGGCGACGCGAACGGCAATGGTGCGACCTCAGCAGCCGATGCGTTCTTCCTGAAAATCCATGTCTTCCTCGGCGGCGCGGCCCCCCCGAACTGATCCAGAACAGTGACTGAAAGGCAACGACCATGAACAAGACGACCCAACTCATCCTCCTTTCGGCCCTTCTGCTCTCGCCCGCCGCCCGCGCGGCCGACGAGATCCGCCTGGGAAACGGAACCACTCCGTTCGGGGGCCCTAAGGGCAAGATCTCGACCGTGAAGGTCTATGTCCGGGACCTCTCGGGATCGACCCTGAATGTGTCGAGCGGCAGTCCCAATCTGATCCAGGGGCTCGCGTTCCGCATGACCGTTTCGCCGTCCTCGGCGGTCACGGCCATCAGCTCGACGCGGCTCGGCGCCTGTGCCGCCCAATCGCCTTACTCCGAGGAGTTCAATGATGATCGCGCGGGCGCGTCGGGGCTCGTCAGCTACTACGCCCAGTACACGTCACCCCTCGCGCTCACGGAGAACCTGGCCGCACCCGGCAACGAGTGCGTGTTGCTCAGGTTCACCATCTCGACGACCTTCCACGGCACCATCAACCTGACCCTGGACCCCGCGGAGATCGGGACTCTTCTCGCCGGTGCGGACGCCGTCGTCGAGGAGTCCACGGCGAACGGCCAGCTCTCCCTCGTGAACAGCACGATCGTCGTCCCCTAGGAACCCACGAGACCGGCCGCGGCGTGAACGCCACGACGCGAACAGCCAGATGAAACGGGCCCCGGTGACGGGGCCCGTTCTCGTTACCGCTGCTCGGCCTTCTCGGCCCGGGCGGCGATCTTGCGCTTCTCGACGACGTTCTTGAACTGATCCTTGTCGAGCGCCTTCTCGAACGCCTCGTCGAACTCCACCAGGTCGGAAACGACGAGATCCGCCAGGTACTGGTCCATCGCCACCATGCCTTGCGACTTGCCCATCTGGATCATCGAGTTGATCGTGGCCGTCTTCCCCTCGCGAATCGCGTTCGAGAGAGCCGCGCTGCCGCGAAGCACCTCGAAGGCCGGCACGCGGCCGCGGCCCTTCTTCTTCAGCAGCACCTGAGCGACCACGCCCTTGAGCGTCTCGGCCAGCACCGTGCGCACCTGGTCCTGCTCCTCGGACGGAAAGCCGTCGATGAGCCGGTCGATGGCCTTCGCCGCCGAGTTCGTATGCAGGGTTCCGAACACGAGGAGGCCCGTCTCCGCCGCCTGGAGCGCCATCGTCATCGTCTCGAGGTCGCGAAGCTCGCCCACGAGAAGGACATCAGGGTCCTCGCGGAGCGCCGCCTTGACCGCCGCCGCGAAGTTCATGGTGTCGAACCCCACCTCGCGGTGCGTCATGATCGATTTGTGCGAGACGTGCATGAACTCGACCGGATCCTCCACGGTCACCACGTGGAGCGCGCGGTTGCGGTTGATCCAGTCGAGGAGCGCCGCGAGCGTGGTGGACTTCCCGGAGCCCGTCGGGCCGGTCACCAGCACGAGACCGCGCTGGATGCGGCCGGCGCTCGCCACGATGGGCGGCATGCCGAGCTCCTCGATGGTGAGGACGCGTGGGGGGATCATTCGGAGAACCGCGGCGGCCCCGTTTTCCTGCCGGAACAGGTTCACGCGGAACCGGGCGCGGTCGCCCATGGCGTATGCGAAGTCGGTGTCGCCCTTCGCCGCCCAGTCGTCCCAGAGCCGGGGGGGCGCGATGGGGCGGATCAGGTTCTCGTACTCCTGCTCCGTGAGCGTCCGCCACTTCACGCGTTCCATGTCGCCGTCGCTGCGGATCATGGGCGGAGAGCCCACGGCGAGGTGCAGGTCCGACGCCTTCTTGTCGAGCACGATGCGCAGGAGCGCGTCGATGCGCCGCTGGCCGGTTCCCGAAGAGAGACCGGAGGGGGTCGTCATGCGAGGGCCTGCCTTTCTTCGGCGACGAGCTTCTCGAAGGGCTCTTTCTTCGTGGCGCGGTCCATCGCGACCTCGGGATCGATCTTGCCTTCCTCGACGAGCTTGAGGAGCGCCTGATCCATGGTGTTCATGCCCGACAACTGCCCGGTCTGAAGGGCCGACGGGAGCTGGAACGTCTTGCCCTCGCGAATGAGGGCCGCCACGTTCTGCGAGCCGCGCAGGATCTCGAATGCGGCGACCCGGCCCTTTCCTCCGCGGCGGGGGAGGAGGGCCTGCGAGATGACCGCCTTGAGCGAATCCGCGATCATCGTGCGGATCTGGCCCTGCTGGCCCGGAGGGAACACGTTGATGACGCGGTCGATGGTGCCGGGCGCGTTCGTGGTGTGGAGCGTTCCGAAGACGAGGTGGCCGGTCTCGGAGGCCGAGATCGCGAGCGAGATCGTTTCGAGGTCGCGCATTTCGCCGATCATGATCACGTCGGGGTCTTCCCGGAGGGCGGCTTTCAACGCGCGTGCGAACGAAACCGTGTGCTGCGGCACCTGGCGCTGGTTCACGAGGCTCTCTTTGTTGG
>CAZXSG010000084.1:0-9849 GCA_964643185.1 uncultured Holophagales bacterium | reverse complement strand
CGCGCGGCTCGTCGAGGCCGGCGACTTCGCAGCGCCTGGCCGGCCCCTGGTGACGATCGAGTCGACGGCGGGACGCCGGCTCGTCGTCCCGGTCCCCGAGAGCCTCGTGGCCGGCGCCGGTCTCGCGATCGGCAGCAAGCTCCCCGTCTCGATCGACGCGCTGCCAGGGAAAGCCCTCACGGGCGTCGTCGCCGAGATGACCCCGGGCGCCGACCCGGCGACTCACGCGTTCACGCTGAAGCTCGACCTCGGGTTGGCGCCCGTGGCGACGGGTCTCACGGGACGCGCCTTCCTCGAGGCCGGCGCGCCCCGCACGGTCGTCTCGATTCCGCGCTCCGCGGTCCTGCCCGCGGGCGGCATCACCAGCCTCACCATGGTCGTGATCCGTGATCCCGGCGGCAAGGCGCGCTCCCGCGCCGTGACGCTCGGCGCCGCGCTTCCCGGCGACCGCGTGGAGGTGCTCTCGGGTCTCGCGGGAGACGAGACGCTGCTCACCGGGCTCCTCGCCGCGCCTCCGGACGGTGCGCCCGTGACCGAGCTGACGAAATGAGCGGCACGCCGTCCACGCCGTCGACGCCCGCCTCGCGCCGTGAGGCGCTCCGCCGGAAGGCCGCCGCAAAGAAGCTCGGCGCCTCGGGCGGGATCGCCCGGGCGTTCCTGGAATCCAAGCTCACGCCACTCCTCGTGGTCGGCTCGCTCCTCCTCGGGGCCTTCGCCGTGCTCGTCACCCCGCGCGAGGAGGAGCCGCAGATCAAGGTCCCGATGATCGACGTGTTCCTCGGAATGCCGGGCGCGAGCGCCCAGGAAGTCGAGCGCCGGGTCATCTCGCCCGTCGAGAAGGCCATCTTCGAGATCCCCAACGTGGAGTACGTCTACTCCACCACGCAGCCCTCGGGCGGCATGGTCATCGTGAGGTTCCTCGTGGGAACCGACCCCGACCAGGCCGTGGCGCGCGTCCACACGAAGCTGGCCGAGCTCGTGTCTTCGCTTCCACAGGGAGCGCTCCCGCCGGTCGTCGCGCCGCGCAGCATCGACGACGTTCCGGTCGCCGCCTGGACGCTCTTCTCCAAGGACATCGATCCGGTCCAGCTCGGGCAGATCGCCGAGGAGATCAAGGTGAGGCTCATGCGGAACCCGCGCGTCGCGCAGGTCCGCGTGATCGGTGGCGCGCGGCGCGTGGTGAAGATCGCGCTCGACCGCGAGCGGCTCGCCGCGCACGGCGTCTCGATCCTCCAGGCGCACCAGGTGCTCACGGGCCTCAACTGGCGCCTGCCGGCCGGGAGCTTCTCGACGGGGGATACCGAGACCCAGGTCGAGGTGGGGTCCCTGTTCCGCTCGGCAAGTGAAGTGGGAGCCGCGGTCCTCGCCGCGCCCCAGGGCAAGCCCGTGTACCTCCGCGACGTCGCGACCGTGACCGACGGAGCCGAGGATCCCGTTTCGTACGCCTGGATGATGAAGGGTGAGGTCGACGCGCCCGCCGTCACGATCGCGGTCTCGAAGAAGCCCGGGACGAACGCCGTCGAGCTCGTGAAGGAGCTGGACGCGTCGATCGCCCGCCTCAAGGGACCGGTCGTTCCTTCGAACGCCGGGCTCGTGAAGACCCGCGACTACGGGAAGACGGCGGGTGAGAAGTCTGCCGAGCTCATGTTCCACATGGGCCTCGCGACGATCTCCGTCGTGCTGCTCATGGCGCTCTTCCTGGGCCGCCGCGAGGCGCTCGTCGTCCTCGTGGCGGTGCCCACGACGCTCGCGCTCACGCTCTTCTCGTCGTACCTCTTCGGCTACACGCTGAACCGGGTGACGCTCTTCGCGCTCATCTTCGCGATCGGCATCCTGGTGGACGACGCGATCGTCGTCGTCGAGAACATCCACCGGCACTACGAGCTGGGCTGGACGAGCCCGCGCGAGGCCACGTTCTTCGCCGTGGACGAGGTGGGGAACCCCACCATCCTGGCCACGTTCGCGGTCGTGGCCGCGCTGCTGCCGCTCGCGTTCGTCTCGGGCCTCATGGGCCCGTACATGCAGCCCATCCCCATCAACGCGTCGGCCGCGATGGTGTTCTCGCTCCTCGTGGCGTTCGTGATCTCGCCGTGGCTCACGTTCAAGCTGTTCCGCAAGTACGCCGAGCAGCACCTCCAACCCCACGCTGGAGAAGCCGAGGCTGCCTACGTGCCCGGCGACGAGACGCCCGAGGAAGACCGGCTGCACCGCTTCTACGCGAAGCTGTTCCGGCCGCTCCTCGAGAGCGCGCCGAAAAGGTGGGCGCTCCTCGGCGGCGTGGTCGCGCTCCTCCTCGGCTCCATGGCGCTCGTGGCCGTGTCGTTCGTGAAGGTCAAGATGCTTCCGTACGACAACAAGAGCGAGCTGCAGGTCGTGGTCGACATGCCCGAGGGCACCACGCTCGAGAAGACCGCGAACGTCGCCCGCGAGCTGGCCTCGGCGGTGCGCACGCTGCCCGAGGTGACGGACGTCCAGATCTACGCCGGCACCTCGGCCCCGTTCAACTTCAACGGCCTCGTGCGGCACTACTTCCTGCGTTCGGGCCCGCTCGTCGCGGACCTCCAGGTGAACCTCGCGCCGAAGGAGGAGCGCTCCCGCGAGAGCCACGATCTCGCCAAGGCCGTGCGAATTCTGCTCGCTCCCATCGGCGCGGCGCGCGGCGCGAACGTGAAGGTGACCGAGGTGCCGCCCGGGCCGCCCGTCCTCTCGACGCTCGTGGCCGAGGTCTACGGCCCCGAGCTCGAGGCCCGCGTCGCCCTCGCGTCCGAGGTGAGGAGGATCTTCGAGTCGACGCCCGGGGTCGTGGACGTCGACTGGCTGGTCCAGAAGGGAGCGTCGAAGCTCGACCTCGCGGTGGACCGCGAGAAGGCCGTGCGCGCGGGGATCTCGCCCGAGGTCGTCGTGCGAACGGTGCGCGTCGCGCTCGACGGCGCCGAGGCCGGCCTCCTCCACGACGACACGGCGCGTCAGCCGGTGCCGCTCGTGCTCCGCCTCGAGCGCACGCAGCGCTCGAGCGTCGAGGGTCTCCTCGCCATGACCGTGCCCTCGGCCACGGGCCGGCTCGTGCCGCTGCGCGAGCTCGTCACGGTGTCCGAGACACCGCGCGAGAAGTTCATCTTCCACAAGAACCTTCAGCCCGTGACGTACGTGATCGCCGAGATGGCGGGCGTCGCCGAGGCCCCGGTGTACGGGATCCTCGACATGCAGAAACGCATCGAGGCTCTCCGTGGGCCCGACGGCGTTCCGCTCGAGGTGCTCTCCACGCACCTCCCCACCGATTCATCGCGCTACGCGATGAAGTGGGACGGCGAGTGGCACATCACCTACGAGGTGTTCCGCGACATGGGCATCGCGTTCGCGGCGGTGCTCGTCCTGATCTACGTGCTCGTGGTGGGCTGGTTCCGCTCGTTCGTCACGCCGCTCATCATCATGGCTCCCATCCCGCCCACGCTCATCGGCATCCTGCCGGCGCACGGTCTCGGCGGCGTGTTCTTCACGGCCACGTCGATGATCGGCTTCATCGCCCTCGCGGGGATCATCGTGCGCAACTCGATTCTCCTCGTGGACTTCATCAACCTCGAGATCGCGGCGGGCGAGCGCCTCGAGGACGCCGTGATCAAGGCCGGCGCCGTGCGCTTCCGCCCCATCGCTCTCACGGCCGCGGCCCTCGTGGTGGGCGGGCTCGTGATCCTGCTGGATCCGATCTTCCAGGGGCTCGCCGTCGCGCTGATCTCCGGGGTCGTCGTGGCAACGGCGCTGACCCTCGTCGTCATCCCTCTTCTCTATTTCATGTACCTGAGTTCATTCAGCCCTCCGGGCCCGGAAACGCCTCCGGCGCGCGGAACCTCGTTCGGCATTCCCGAAACAGAAGGAGCTCCCTCATGACCATCGACGACATGCTGCGTGCCATTGCCGGCGCGTTCGTCATCGCATCCGTCGCCCTCGGGTACTTCGTGCACCCGGCGTTCTTCCTCTTCACGGCCTTCGTGGGCCTCAACCTGTTCCAGTCGGGCTTCTCGAAGTGGTGCCCGATGATCTGGCTGCTGAAGAAGCTGGGCTTCAGCGAAACCCGGACCCTCCCGGCCTGATCAACCTGCCGTAACGAGGACGGGCCGGCTCGCGAGACGCACGACCCGGACGGCGGTACTCCCGAAGGCGCGCCTGTCCGTGTTGTCCGGTCCGTGCGTTCCCATGGCGATGAAGGAGGCGGACTCCTCCCGGGCGACGCGCACGATCTCGAGGTGCGGCTTCCCGGTGGTGATCCGCTCCTCGTACCGCACGTACTCGCGGTTCGCCGGGGGCACCCACTCGTTCAGACGCTCCTTGGCGTCCAGCTCGAGGAAGGAGACGTACTCGGGCATCTGGAAGTGCATCAGCGCGCGCGGGTCGTCGGGAAGGGTCGGAAGAACGTGCAGCACGATGAGCCGGCCCGCGGCGGAATGCGCGAGCGCGAAGCCCAGCTCGAGACCGTGCGCCGACGCAGCCCCGAAGTCCACCGGACAGAGGACCGTGGAGAACTCCAGCGGCTCGGCCGTCACGGCACCCTCCTCGGGCGCAGGCACGACGTAGACCGGAACCGTCGACCGACGGAGGATCTTCTCGGAGACCGAGCCGAACGCGAACCGCTCGAAGCCCGAGGCGCCGTGGCTCGCGATCACCACGAGGTCTGCGCCGAGGTCCGCCGTCGCGCGCAGGATCTCCGCCACCGGATCTCCCACCACGACGAGCGTTCGGATCACGACGGCCGCGCCCTCTCTGGCTGCCGCCGTGAACTCCCGCAGACGCTCCTCAACGGCCTCCCGGTTCTCCACGGGCGAAGCCTCGGGGACGGGCACGGGCGAAGAGGCGATTCCCCACCAGACGCCGGCCGTCGGAATCACGTGCAGGGCCACGATCTCGGACCGGTACCAGCGCGCGAGACCCAGGGCGTGCTCGAGCGCGACACGGGAGAACTCGGAGAAGTCGACGGGACAGAGGATGCGTCGGGGTGCGCTCATGCGGTCAACATGCGTCTGTTTCACCGCGCGCGCCTGATTCATCCGGATCATGGCGCGGGCCAGGGCCAGGGCGCAGGTTGCCTGCGGGTGGTCTTCCGCCACGCGGCCCGAAAGGCGGCACCATGAAAGTGCCCCGTACTGCGGCGTCCCTTCTCGAAAGTCTGCGTCCGTACCTCGCCAGCCGGTTCGGTTCCGATGCGGGCTCTGCGACTCTGAGCCCTCTGCATGGCGCCCTGGATGCCGTGAAGGAGGGCTGCTACGGCGTTCCCTGGCTCGTCACCTGGTCGACGCCCGAAGGGTCGCGCCGTCTGGTGCTCGAGACCGTGCGGCCCGGAGGTTTCGGCCACGAGGACCGTGCCGACCGCGCCGGGCTCGTGGTCCGCGCGTTCGACGACTACGGCCGCCTGCCGGGACACGTGAAGCCCGCGGACTTCGGCGTCTTCCGCGAAAACGGACCGGCCCTCAGTCTCGACGGGACCTCCGAGTTCTTCTTCCTCACGGAGTTCTGCGAAGGGACGCCGTACGCTGTCGACCTCGAGCGGATCTCGGTGAGCGGCGAGCTCGAGGAGCGGGACCTCGGGAGGGCCCGGAGCCTCGCGGACTACCTCGTGGACATTCATCGCACGCCGGTCACGCATCCCACGTACTACCGGCGCCGGCTGCGGGATCTGGGCGGCACCGGGGAATGCGTGGCCGGTGTGGCCGACTCGGTGCCCGAGTCCTCCGCGCATCTCCCGGCGGAGCTGCTCCACCGGATCGAGGCCGGAGTCCTCGCGTGGCGCTACAGGCTGCGCAACCGGTCGGACCGGCTCCGCGCCATTCACGGCGACTTCCATCCTTGGAACATCCTGTTCACGGAGGACGATTCGTTCCACGCGCTCGACCGCAGCCGCGGAACGTACGGCGAACCGGCCGACGACGTCGCCGCGCTCTCGATCCACTACCTGTTCCTCGCCCTGCGCACGACCGGACACATGACGGGTCCGTTCGCGCGGCTCTTCGACGTCTTCTGGCACCGCTACCTGGAGCGGAGCGGCGACTCGGACCTGCCCCTCGTGATCGCGCCGTTCTATGCGTTCCGGGCGCTCGTTCTCGCGAGCCCCGTCTGGTATCCGGACGAGGCCGCCGAGACCCGCCGCCGGCTCGTCGCGCTGCTCCTCTCGATTCTGGAGGCGCCCCGCTTCTCCCCGGGCTGCATCGAGGAGTGGGCCTCGGGAACGCCTCAACATCCCCTGAAGGAGGAAAGGCCATGACAACACCACGTGCCCGCCCCGCCGCTGATTTCACCTGCCTCGAGTGTCCCGCCTACGGATCGGATACCTGCTCGGTTCTGGAGGGCCTGGGCCGCTCCTGCGACGTGTTCCTTGCCGCCAGTACCGCGACGGCTCACCGGGGCGACAGCCGCGGGAGGCACCGCGCGGCGCCCCGCACCAGCTCCGCCGTGTCGCCGTCTCCGGCGATCTCGAGGAGAAACGTTCCCCGGTAGTCCGCGGCCTCGAGCGACGCGACGACGCGCGCCCAGTCGATGATGCCCTCCCCGGGGGGCAGGTGATCGTCGAAGACCCCCCGGTTGTCGCTCGCCTGGAGATGCACGAGCCGGGGGCCGAACCTCCGGATCGCATCGTGGAGGAAACCGCCGAGCGACGTGTGGGAGGTGTCGAGGCAGACGCCCGTCCCCTCGGCGGGCAGGCGCGCGAGGAGCCACTCGAGATCGTCGGGCTGTCCCCCCAGAAGATGCGGCAGCGCCGTCTCCAGTGTGAACGTCAGACCCCGCTCCCGGCAGATCCTCCACACCTCGTGCAGTCCGTCGAGCGCGCGGGCCCGGTTCGCCTCGCGATCCCAGATCCAGTGGGCCTCCTCGCTGCCCGGGTGGATCACGTACAGACCACCACCCAGCATCTGGAGCGCGTCGGCCGCCCGCGTGAGCTGATCCAGCGTGCGCATCCGGAGCTGCGGATCGGCGCTCGTCAGGTCGATCGAGGGCCCGAACGGCGCGTGCAGCGAGACGACCTCGAGCCCGAGGTCTCGGATCCGCTGACCCAGCGCGCCCATGCGCTCGAGATGCCGGAGATCGAGATGTTGGGCCGCGGTCGCGATCTCGATCGCCGTGAAGCCGCCCTCCTGGATCGCGGGCAGCACCTCGGCGATCGGATGACGGTAGCCGATACCCGTCGACAGACCCGCCTTCCACCTCATGAGGGGCCTCCTTCGGACGCGGTGCGCGCCAGGGCTCTCCTCGCGAACCTCTGGAGATCGTGACCACAGTCCAGGTCCGGGCAGGCGCCGCGCTGCCGCTGGGTCTCACAGCTGAAATCGCCCTCCTCCTCGAGCCCGGCCGCGAGGGCGCCACAGAACAGGCGGACGTAGAAGCGCGCGCGGGTGGCCGGGTCGTAGCGGCTGAACGTCTGCCCCCAGTCGTGGTCGGCCTCGTAGCGCGACTGCACCAGCTCGCCGATGAACCGCGGTGAGCACCCGAGGCCCCAGAGGACGTAGGCGACCGTGCGGAGGTACACGGGCTTCAGGAGGGAGGGGCTCGGAAAGTCCAGGGGGATCTCGGCGCAGCGCGGCAGTGAGGGTGACTCGAGCCAGGCGTTCGAGGCCGAGCCGCCGGGATCGTGGTCGTACTGTTGGTGGAACGCCGCCAGGGGGCTCGCGAGGTACTCCGTGACCCAGGAGGCCGAATCCCCCGGAACGAGGGGGATCCGCGCCGTGACCCCGCGCGCGAGCGTGGCCACCCGCTCCGGGCTCTCGCGAATCCCGAGGAGCTCCTGGAGAGGCGTGGCGTCGCGGGGGATGGAGAAGACGAACGGTCTGTCCGGGGCGATGCCGAGCGCGTGGGATCTCTGGTTGGACGAAAAAGCGCAGCGGATGTAGCGCTCGTCGAGGGGGTCTCCGTAGGCCGAGAGGTCGAGACAGACGAAGGGACCGGAGGGGGCGGGCGGCACGTCGGCCAACGTGATGGGCAGCGGCGAGCTCGGCCTCAGCTCGCGGATCACCTCGTGGGCGAGATGCTCGAGGAGCCGCCCGATGCCCTCGTGAGCGCGACCGCGTTCCAGGGCGTCGGGGGCCGAGAGTGCATTCAGAGCACTGTAGCGTGCCTCGAGCGTGGGAACGAGGCCTCCGATCGACACGACGGCCCGGTACAGAGGTGTGCCCGCCTCGATCGCCGCGATGAAGTGATATCCGCGCCCGGTCATCAGACAGAGGGGCTGGATCCCGCGCCGGAGGAAGGCCGCCCGTACGGCCTCGTAGACCGGCTCGAGGCGGCCGAAAACGAGCGCCGGGCTGCGATAGGGCTCGGCGGGGTCCTCGGGATTCGAATAGTCGAGGTCGAGATGCACGAGGCTGCTCTCGCGGTCTCCCAGCGAACGACAGACGTCGGCCCCCTCGGAGAGTAGGCTCGTCAGGCTCTCGAGGTCCGCGGCCACGGGAGCGCCGTCGGGGTGACAGAGCGCCCGCGCGCCGCCGAGCGCCGCGACGCGCCAGGCGGTGGGGGGCTCCCCGCGAAAGCCGCCACAGTATTCGAGGATCCGCTCCCGAACGGCCTCGCCCTGCGTCGCGGCCGCGATCGCGCCGAACGGAGCGGGCGCTTCCTCCCCCCGGTCGGGCGGGGTCCTCCGCCCGATCCTCTCGAGCGCCGCGAGGATCCGGCGGGCGCCGAGCTCCGGCGCCTTTCCGATCAGGTCGTTTAGGGACAGCATGCCCACGAGGCGTCCGTCCTCGTCCACGACGGGCAGCCGGCGCACCCCGCGCGCGGACATGCGCTCGAGCACGGCCTCGAGCAGCTCTCCTTTTCGGCACGAGAAGAGCGCGCCCGTCGCCACCACGCCGACCGTCGTCTCCGAGGCCGGCCGGGTCGAGAACCCGAGCGCGATGGCGATGTCGCGGTCCGTGATCATGCCCGTGACGCGCCCGTCTCCGTCGACGACCGGCAGCGCCCCACAGTCGGCGCTCCACAGCTTTCCCACGGCGGAGGACAGCGACTCGTCGCGGCTGCAGCGGCTCGGATCGAGAGACATGATCTGAGCGACTTTCATGCCGACTTCACGACACCTTTCGGGGCTCTGGCCCAATGTAGGCATACGTCTTCCGCGCCCCCGTGTCCATGGTGCCGATGCATCAGGCCCGCTCGACTAGACTGGACCGTCATGGACGCGGGCCCGGTGTCCCCGAAGTCTCCGATGTCCCAGGGGTTGACCGCTGCGGAGGCCGCCCGCCGGCTGTCCGAGCACGGCCCCAACGAGATCGCGCGGGAAGAGGCCACGTCGCGATGGGTGCTCCTCGCGGGCCAGTTCAAGAGCCCCGTCATCTGGCTCCTTCTCGGCGGCTGCATCATCTCGGCCGCGCTCGGGGAGCTCGCCGACGCGATCGCGATCGGGGCGATCGTGGTCCTCAATGCCGCGGTGGGCTTCATCCAGGAATTCAAGGCCGAGCGCAGCGTCCTCGCGCTCCGGTCCATGACCTCCCCCAGGGCCCGGGTGATGAGGGACGGTCACCCGGCCGTGGTTCCCTCCGCCGACGTGGTGCGCGGGGATCTGCTGCTGCTCGACGCCGGGGACATCGTCGCCGCCGACGCGCGCCTCCTCGAGGCCCACGCGCTCGCCGTGAACGAGGCCCCGCTCACGGGGGAGAGCGCGACGGTCGAGAAGTCCATCTCTCCGGTGGACCCGTCTGCGCCTCTGGCGGAGCGGTTCGACTGTGTGTTCATGGGCACGTCCATCGCGAACGGCACGGGGAGGGCAGAGGTCCTCGCGACGGGCATGGGCACCGAGCTGGGCAAGATCGCGGGGCTCCTCGCGACGGCGACGTCGGGTCCCACGCCTCTCCAGGTGCGCCTCGCCGAGGTCTCGAG
>CAZXSG010000083.1:0-9881 GCA_964643185.1 uncultured Holophagales bacterium | reverse complement strand
GCGCGCTGCCTAGACTCCCGGTCGCGTCCCAGGCCTACGACGCGTCCCCCGCCACGGGACCCATGTAGCCTCCCGCGGCCGGGATCGCCGTGGCCCCGCCCGCGCCGAGCACGGCGGCGGGTCTCAGCGACGAGGACATCGAGCGCATCGCGCGGAGGGTCGTCCAGGTGCTCTCCGAGAAGGCCATCCGGGACATCGCCTGGGAGGTCGTACCGGAGCTCGCCGAGCGCATCGTGCGAGCACGGCTCGTCGAAATCGAGGGATAGGGAAAGTGCAGGGGCCTGGGGGACTCGAGAAACCCCCAGGCACAGGTTGACCGCTCCCGTAAACTCCGCGGCTTCATGACCGAACCCAAGCGCCCCGAGCTCGCGAAGACCTTCGACCCCGCCACGTTCGAGACGAAGTGGTTCACCCAGCAGGAAGCCGCGGGCTATTTCCGCCCGGAGTGCGCCGCACCGGATGCGGAGCCGTTCGTCCTCGTCATCCCGCCGCCCAACGTCACCGGGCGGCTTCACGTGGGACACGCCCTCGGACGCTCGCTGGAAGACATCCTGAGCCGCTGGCGCCGCATGCAGGGCCGGGCCGTTCTCTGGCTGCCCGGAACCGACCATGCCGGCATCGCCACGCAGATGGTCGTGGAGCGCGAGCTCCAGAAGGACCAGGGGAAGAGCCGTCACGACCTCGGTCGTGAGGCGTTCGTCGCCCTCTGCCGGGAGTGGGCCGGCGCGCGGCAGGGCGACATCCTGAACCAGATTCGCCGGCTCGGTTCCTCGTGCGATTTCACGCGCGAGTACTACACGCTCGACGAGGCCCGCTCACGGGCCGTGCGCGACGTGTTCTGCACGCTCTACCACCAGGGCCTCGCGTACCGCGACCGCCGGATGGTGAACTGGTGCCCCCGCTGCGCGACGGTGCTCTCGGATCTCGAGGTCAACCACGTGGAGGGCTCGGGACATCTCTGGTCCCTGGCCTACCCGCTCGAGGACGGCAGCGGCGAGCTCGTCGTCGCGACGACGCGGCCCGAGACGATGCTGGGCGACACGGCCCTCGCCGTGAACCCCGACGACGAGCGCTACACGGCCTTCGTGGGCAAACGCGTGAAGCTGCCCCTCATGGACCGCACGATCCCCGTGATCGCCGATTCCTTCGTGGACGCGGCGTTCGGAACCGGTGTCGTCAAGGTGACCCCGGCGCACGACCCGAACGACTTCGAGTCCGGTAAGCGCAACGGCCTCGAGTCGATTCAGGTCATCGGCTTCGACGGAAAAATGACGGCGGAGGCGGGAGCCTACGCGGGCATGGACCGCTTCGAGGCACGCAAGAAAGTCCTCAAGGACCTCGAGGCTCAGGGCCTCCGGCGCGGCGAGAAGAGCCACGTGTACGCGGTGGGGAAGTGCCAGCGCTGCGACACGGTGCTCGAGCCGCTGCTCTCGCTGCAGTGGTTCGTGAAGATCAAGCCCCTGGCCGAGAAGGCCGTTGCCGCCGCGGACGCGGGCGAGGTGCGCTTCTCGCCCGAGAGCTGGAAGAAGACGTACGACGAGTGGATGAGGAACATCCGCGACTGGTGCGTCTCGCGGCAGCTCTGGTGGGGCCACGAGATCCCGGCCTGGTACGACGCGCAGGGCAACGTGTTCGTGCCGAAGCCCGGTGAGCCGGATCCCGATCCGGCTCTCGGCTGGACCCGCGACCCGGACGTCTTCGACACGTGGTTTTCCTCGTGGCTCATGCCGCTCTCGGTGCTCGGCTGGCCCGAGAAGACGAAGGACTTCGAGCGCTTCTACCCCACGAGCGTCCTCGTGACGGGCTTCGACATCCTGTTCTTCTGGGTGGCCCGCATGATCATGGCGGGCTGCTGGTTCGATGGCCGTGTGCCCTTCAAGGACGTCGTCCTGCACGGTCTCGTGCGCGACGAGAAGGGCCAGAAGATGTCGAAGACGAAGAACAACGTCATCGACCCGCTCGACATGTGCGACGAGTTCGGAGCGGATGCGGTTCGCTTCAGCCTCGCCGTGCTCTCGGGCACCGGCAAGGACCTGCCGTTCGGCACCACGCGCGTCGCGAGCTCCCGCGCGTTCGCCACCAAGGTGTGGAACGCCGCGCGCTTCGCGATCACGATGCTGGGCGACGAGGAGGCCCCCGTGCTGCCGCCGTTCCAGGAGCTCGGCACCCTGGACCGCTGGATCCTCACGCGCCTCAGCGAGGCGACCGCGAGCGTCGACGCGTCCCTCGAGGTGTTCCGCTTCGACGAGGCCGCGAACGCGCTCTATCAGTTCTTCTGGTCGGACTTCTGCGACGGGTACCTCGAGCTCGTGAAGCCGCTGCTGCGCGACGAAGAGGCCCCCGAGGCGCAGAAGGCGGCCTCCCGCGCGGTGCTGCACCACGTGCTCCTGGACTCTCTGGCGCTCCTTCACCCGTACATGCCGTTCATCTCCTGCGAGATCCGCGAGGCGCTGAACGGCGACGGCGCGACGCTGCCCGTCACGAAGTTCCCGGTACCGAACCCGGACTGGAACGACCCCGTGGCCGCGGAGGCCGTGGACATCCTGCGCGCCGCCGTGACGCGGATCCGCAACCTTCGCGCCGAGCGTGGCCTCGCGCAGACCGCGGAGCTCGAAGCCGGCATCGAGCTGCCGGCGGGTCCCGTCGCCGATGCGCTGGGGCCGTTCCGCGCGATGGCGATGCGCGTCGCGCGGCTCACGCGCTTCGAGATCGCCGAGCAGGTCGAGATGCCCGGAGCGTTCCGGGATCGCGTGGCGGGTGCCGGTCTCGTGGTGCTGCTGCCCGTGAAGGAGCTGACGGTGGAGGAGAAAGCCCGGCTCGAAAAGGAGCTGGCCGGCCTGGATCGGGAGATCGCGGCCCTCAAGGGCAAGCTCAACAACACGGTGTTCCTCTCGCGCGCGCCCGAGGACGTCGTCGTGAAGAGCAAGCGGCAGCTCGCCGAGCTGATCGAGAAGCGAAACCGGCTTTCGGGTAACCTTTCCTGAGATCGTGAGCCTGCGACCGTCACCGCTCGGAGCGCGCGCGCCCCTGGGTGGCGCGCGTTTCGAGAACATCGAGAACCTGGTCGTCTTCGACGTGGTGACCTCCACGAACGACGTCGCGCGTGCGTTCGTCGAGAGCCTCCTCGCCGACGACAGCGAGATCCTCGTCACGGTGGTGAGCGCGCGCGTGCAAACGCAGGGCAGGGGCCGCTCGGGCCGCACCTGGCTGACGTTTCCCGGCGACGCGCTGGCCGTCTCGCTCGTCACGCCGTGGCCGGAGGGTCCGGGACGGGTCCGCGTGCCGATGCTCCGCGGCCTCGCGCTCGCACGGGGGCTTTCCGAGCGCTACGGCCTCGACGTGAAGCTCAAGTGGCCGAACGACCTCGTGGTCGCGGGGCGCAAGCTGGGCGGTCTCCTGGTGGAGGCGCGGGTGAGCGGCGAAGAGGGTTATGCGATCACGGGGATCGGCCTGAACGTCGGCGCTTCGCGAGCGGAGCTCGATGCGCAGGGCCTTTCCGGCGCCACCTCGCTCGCCGAGTGCGGCGTGGACCCGGCGCGGCTCCGCGGCGAGGTGCCGCTCCTCGTGCTCCTCGAGATCCTCGACGAGGCCCTCGGAGAGGAGGACGTCGACATCCCGGCGGCCTTCTCCGAGCTCGGCGCGCATCGCGAGGGCGACCTCCTCGAAGTTCGCGACGGCGAGAAGGGCGAGAAGAAGACGGGCCGCTTCCTCGGCGTGACGGCCGACGGCTTCCTCCGCCTCGAGACCGGCGACGGCGTGGAGACGATCCTCTCGGGAGATGCCATCCAGTTGGGTTAAGTTCCCACCGATGGCATTCCTCCTCACGATCGACGTCGGAAACACGAACACGGTGCTGGGCTACTTCGCCGGCGAGAGCCTCGTGGCGACGGCGCGGGTCACGACGATCCGCGAGCGCACGTCCGACGAGCACGTCCTCCTACTGCGGGAGCTGCACGCGGCCAAGGGCCTCGCGCTTCCCGAGGTGAAGAACGTCATCATCTCGTCGGTCGTGCCCTCGCAGGAGTACCCGCTCAAGCAGGCGATCAAGGAGCTCTTCCACTTCGAGGCCCAGGTGATCGCGCCGGGGTTCCGCACCGGGATGCGCATCCTCTACGACATGCCGCAGGAGGTCGGGGCCGACCGCATCGTGAACGCCGTGGGAGCGTTCGAGCGGCACGGCGGCCCGTGCATCGTCGTGGACTTCGGAACGGCGACGACGTTCGACGTCGTCTCCCCGCAGGGCGACTACCTGGGGGGCGTGATCTGCCCGGGCGCGAAGATCTCGGCCGACGCGCTCTTCACGCGTGCGGCGCGGCTTTTCCGCGTGGACATCGGGAAGCCGCAGAAGGTCGTGGGAAAGACCACGGCGTGGAGCATCCAGTCCGGTCTCTACTGGGGCACGGTCGCGATGTCCGAAGGGCTCATCGCGCGGCTCCGCGAGGAGAACGGCTGGCCCGATGCCAAGGTCGTCACGACGGGCGGCCTCGCGACGCTCTTCGCCGACGCCTCGCCCGACCTCGCCACGGTGGACCCCGACCTCACGCTCCATGGCCTGCGGATCCTTCATGACCGAAACCGGAAGCGCTGAGAACCCGGCGGCGGAGTCGGCCTACGGGACGGCCCTGGAGGAGGTGTTCATTGCCGAGCGGGGCACGCCGTTCCTCCTCTCCTCGAAGGACTGGCAGCTCATCGCGTCCTGGAGGGACGCCGGCATTCCCGTCGACACCGTGATCCGTGCGGTGCGCGAGACGTTCGACAAGAAGAGGCTCCGCGGCGTGAACTCCAAGGTGTCGTCCATTTCCTACTGCGCGAATGCCGTGGAGGAGCGCTGGGAGCTGGAGCGCCGCGGCCTCGTGGGCACCTCAGCGCCCGCAGCGGCATCGGAGGGCGGAAGCCCCGCCGAACGGCTCGCGCGAGTGGTCGAGCGCCTGGAAACCGTGTCGACCGGCCATTCGGGCAAGGCCCGGACAGCGTTCGAGAAGGCCCTCGCGAAGCTGCGGGCGCTGGAACCCTCGACGAGCTTCGATGCGCTCGAGGAGGAACTCGTGACGATTGAGAGCTCGCTGCTGAAGGCGCTCGCGAAGACGCTCGACGAGGCCGCCCGCGAAGAGCTCGCGGCCGGCGTCGCGCAGGACCTCGGCTCCCCGCAGGGTCTGCCCGCGACCGCTGTCGAGCGCATGCGCCGGCTCCTCGAAATGCGGCGCGTGCGGCAGCTCCTCGCGCTCCCGCCCCTGACGCTGTTCGATGTCTGAGCCCCTCGAACTCGACATCGAAAGGGTCGTGCCCGGAGGCGCTGGGCTCGGGCGGCTCGACGGGCGGGTCGTGCTCGTGGAGGGCGGGCTGCCGGGCGACCGCGTGCGCGCGATATCGGTTTCCGAGAGCCCGCGGCTCGTCCAGGGAGTGGTCAGCGAGGTCCTGCTCGAGGGCTCGAGCCGGCGCGCCGCCTCGGACATGTGCCCCCTCGCCGCGAGTCGACTCTGCGGCGGCTGTGATTGGAACGCCGCGCGGCTCGACGCGCATCGCGAGCTGAAGACGGCGCTCGTGACGGACGCGATCCGCCGCCTCGGCGGGCTCGCGAACGTCCCTCCGCTGCGCTTCCACGCCTCGCCGTCCGAGTACCGACTGCGCAATCGCCTCCACGTGGACGGCGCCGGCGCGATCGGTTTCTACGCGCCCCGCTCGAACACGGTCGCGCCGCTCTCCTCTGCGTGCGAGATCGTCTCGCCCGCGTTCCTGGCGCGGCTCTCGTCCACGCCGCTCGCACTGCCCGCGGGCGAGCTGCGCACGCTCGAGAGCCTGGACGGGAAGACCATCCTCGCCGAGCTTCTCGTTGCGGGGCAGACCCGTCCTGAAGCCGCGGTCGCCGAGCTCAGGCGCGTCTTTGATGGCGCGCGGGTGTCGGATCCTTCGGGACGGGTGCTCGCGGAGGACGGGCCGACCACGCTCGAGCTCGCGGCCGGCGGCGCGGCGTTCAGCGTGTCGGTGTCCTCGTTCTTCCAGGGAAACCGATATCTCCTCGATGCGTTCTTGAACGAGGTCGTGCTCGCGTTCGACGGCGTGTCGTCCCGCGGGGCCGCGTGGGACCTCTATGCGGGCGCGGGCTTTCTCTCCTGGCCGCTCCTCGCTCGCGGCTTCCGGGTCACCGCCGTCGAGCCCGACGGAGCCTCGTCCGCCGATCTCGCCACGAACGCGCGGGCCTTCGGCGCCGCGGGCTTCTCTCGCCTCGCCACCGTGCGCGGGACCGCCGAGTCCTTCCTCGCGAAAGCCCGCGGGCCGGTGGACGTGATCGTGGCCGACCCGCCCCGGGCCGGACTCTCGCCGGCCGTGCGCGCCGCGCTTCTCCGTCTGCGGCCGCAGGCGCTCGTCCTCGTGTCGTGCGATCCGGCGACGCTCGCCCGCGACGTGAAGGCGCTCGCCGCGCGCTACGAGGTCGCAGACGGCGCGCTCCTCGATCTCTTCCCGTTCACGCACCACGTCGAGACCGTGCTGCGGCTCGTCCCGCGCCGATAATCCCGGCTTCGTGCGCGGATCCTGGTCGTTCCACGCGGGAGCTCCCGCGATGCCGGTGGCGTTCGCGCTCGCGGGGGGAATCCTCCTCGGCGTGCTGCTCCCGCTGCCCGTTCCGGCAGCGCTCCTCCTCGCCCTCGGGCTCACCGGATCGGCAGGGGTTCTGCAAAGACGCCGGGCCTTCGTCGCGGTCGTCGCGCTGGCGCTGGGCCTCCACTTCGGACGCCATCGCGTGCTCGAGCCCGCGCTCGCCGACGCCGCTCTCGCCGAGGAGCTGGGAAGCGAACGCGTCGTCGAGGTCGTGGCTCGCGTGCTGGATCCCTGGGCGCGGAGCGGCGGGAGGGCCCGCACGCGCGTGGAGATCGTCTCGGCCACCGCGGCAGGGAAACCGCTCCGGTTTCGTGCGCCGATCGTGCTCGTGGTGGAGGGCGCGGACGAGGGGTCCCGCGTGGCCGCCCCCGGGGCGACCGTGCGGGCGCTCGGCACGCTGCGCCTTCCGCGCGTCGACGCCCCGCGCACTCCCTTCGTGCTCCCGCCCGCGCCACGCCTCGTCGTGCGGAGCGCGCGCCTCCTGGAACGCCAGAGCGGGCCCAGCGGCCTCTTCGCGCCCGTCCTCGTGCTGCACGGCGCGCTCCTCGACCGGCTCGAAGCCTGTCTCGAGGGCGCGAGCCCCCGGGACCGGGCGGCGGTCGCGCTCGCGCTCGCGTTCCTCATGGGTGAGACGGCGCAGCTCCCCGTGGAGACGACGGCCGCGTTCCGCGACGGCGGCGCCGCGCACATCCTCGCGATCTCGGGCACGCACGTCACGCTCCTGGCCGCGCTCCTCACCATCGGGCTCGCGCGCTCGAGCCTGCGGGTGTCTCAGCGCGACCTCGTGGTGCTCGTCGCGACGGCGGCCTACGCGGTCTTCGCGGGCGGCCGGCCGCCGGTGCTCCGCGCGGCCGTGATGATCGGCGTGTACCTCGTCGCGCGGCTCGTGGGGCGGCCCACGTCGCCGGCGCAGGTCGTCGGCCTCTCGCTCGGGCTCCTCCTCCTCGCCTCGCCCGGCGACGTCCTCGACGTCGGCTTCCTGCTCTCGTTCACGGCGGTCCTCGGAATCACGTCCTTTGGCATTCCGCTCTCCCGGGTGCTCGTGCCCCATATGCCGCGTCCGCTCGCGGATGGGCTCGCCGTCACGCTCGGGGCCGAGCTCGCCGTGCTGCCGATCCAGCTCTTCGTGTTCCACGTCGTGCCCGTCTCCTCGAACCTCGCGAACCTCGTCGTCGTGCCACTGTCGACGGTCTTTCTCCTCCTCGCGCTCGCGACGGTGCCGCTCCTCGCCATCTCGCCGGGGGCCGCCAGCGTCTGCGTGGTGCCGCTGCGTTCCGCCGCCGAGCTGATGGTCTGGATCCTCGAAGGCTTCGACCGGCTCTGGGCGCTGCGCACCGTGCCGGCGCCCCCGTTCACGCTCGTGCTCCTCGTCGCGGGCCTCCTCGCGCTGGCCGCGTGGCGAAGGAGCCGGACGGCCGTGGCCGCGGCGCTCCTCGTCGCCATGGCGCTCGCGGCCCGTCCCTCCGTGACCACCCGGCCCGGCGTGGTCCGGATGCAGGCCGTCGACGTGGGCCAGGGGGACTCCTGGCTCCTCGTGACGTCCACGGGGCGCGTCCTCATCGACGGGGGTGGAAGCGGCGATCTCTCGTACGAGTTCGGTGTGCTGCGCCTCGTGCCGAAGCTGGCCCGCCTCGGTGCGGTCTCGCTGGACGCCGTGGTGCTCACGCATCCCGACCCGGATCACGCGCGCGGGCTCGTGGGCGCCCTGCGGCGCCTCCCCACGGGCCGGCTCGTCCTCGCGGGTGGCGCGGCCCGCGACGAGAACCTCGAGGACGTCCTCGACGCGGCCCGCTTCCGCGGCGTGCCGTCGAGGCGCGTCTTCGCGGGGGAGAGCTTCGAGGCGGCCGGGCTGTTCTTCGAGGTGCTCGGTCCCCGTCGCGATCCGTATCCGCGGGCCGCGCGCAACAATGGCTCCGTGGTCCTGAGAACGCGCCTCGGCGCCCGGCGCGCGCTCTTCACCGGAGACGCCGAGAAGCTGGCTGAGGGCGAGGTTCTCTCGGCAAAAGGAACGCTCGCGGCCGACCTCCTCAAGGTGGGGCATCACGGGAGCCGCACGTCCTCGGCGGAGGCCTTTCTCGCGGCCGTGAACCCGCGTCTCGCGTTTCTGGGCGCGGGAGCCACGAACCGCTTCGGGCATCCGGCCCCCGAGGTGCTGGAGCGTTTCGCGGCGCGGGGAGTGAGGGTCCTTCGCACGGATCTCCACGGCGACTTCGCGATCGAGATCCAGGGGCGCACGGTGCGTCCGCTGTTCGCTCCGCATCCGGTGCGCAGCCCGGAACGGGCGGAGCCACACCCTGTCGAGGGCTTCGCGCGATGAGCGCCTGGACGGGCGTTCTCGCGATCACGGGTCCCACGGCCTCGGGAAAATCCGCTCTCGCGATGGCGCTCGCCGAGCGACTCTCGGGGGAGATCATCAACGCCGACGCGTTCGCCGTTTACCGCGGGCTCGACGTGGGCACCGCCAAGCCTTCCCCCGAAGACCGCGCGCGCGTGCCGCACCACCTCGTCGACGTGAAGGACCCTCGCGAGCCGTACAGCGCGGGGGAGTTCGCCACGGCGGCACGGGCGATCGCGAAGGACGTCCTCGCGCGGGGGAAGCTGCCCATCCTCTGCGGGGGCACGGGCTTCTACGTCCGCACGTTCTTCGAGGGGCTCTTCGAGGGCCCGCTTCGCAACGAGGCCCTGCGCTCGGCGCTGGGTGCCGTTGCCGCGCGCCGCGGCCCTGCCTTCCTCCACCGGGCGCTCACGCTCCTGGATCCCGAGAGCGGGGCGCGGGTGCTCCCCGGAGACGCGGCGCGGGCGACCCGGTATCTCGAGATCGCGTTCGAAACGGGGCAGCCGCCGAGCCGGCTCTTCCGGGAGAGACCCGGTGCCGGGTGGGACGGCGCGGCGGTGAAGATCTTCCTGGAGTGCGAGCGGGCGGTCCTCGTCGCGCGCATCGAGGAGCGCTGCCGGCGCGAGATCCTGCCGAGGCTGCCCCTCGAGGTGGCGGGGCTTCTGGACGCGGGGATTCCGAAGGATGCGCCGGGCTTCTCCGCGATCGGCTACCGCGAAGCGGTGGCGTTCCTCGCGGGAGACCTCACCGAGGCTGCGTTCGCGAGCGCCGTGATCCAGAGCACACGGCGTTTCGCGAAACGACAGGAGACCTGGTTTCGCAAGGAACCCGGTCTCGTGAGGCCGAAGTGCGACGACCGTTTCCTGATACAGTCCGGCCGCTCATGGACAGAGTTGCGCCGCCGCCAGTGAGGCCCCGGGAAGCCCGCGACATGACCGGTCCCCAGCCC